>NZ_JAAVCB010000073.1:0-5311 GCF_014802555.1 Clavibacter sp.
CACCGGGCCGACGCGCTTGACCCCTTCATCGAGCACTACAACACTGAACGAATCCACTCAAGCCACGGGCTCACGCCCGCGGCCCGAGTGTCACCAACGTCATGACCCAGTACAGCTAGCTCGCGGCGCCCGCCGCGCGATCGCCCACGAGCTCCACGGCGAGATCCGGATGGTCGACGAAGACGCCGTCGACGCCCGAGTCGAGGAGGCGCCCCCAGTGAGTGCGGAAGTCACCGTGGGCGGACCTCGCACCGGGACCGCGGAGGGGCTGGGGCAGGAACGCGTTCTCCGGACGCAGCGTCCAGGTGAAGACCGAGAGGCCGGCATCGTGAGCGCGTGGCACCAGGTCGGACACGGGGGCAGCCTCGCCGGCGGAACCGAAGCCGCCCGCGGGGCAGATGCGCTCGACGCCGACGCTGATCCCGTCCACCTCCTCGGCGAGCGCCGCGAGCCCCGCATCCGTCAGCTGCTCGTCGAACGTGATGGCGGAGTCGCCGTCGCGGGCGACCTCGTCGATCGCCGCGCCGCGTCCGTCGAGGAGGTACACCAGTCGCGCCGCGATGCCGTGAGCCCGGACGCCGAGGAGCGCGCTCCGCTCGAAGGACTCGATCGTGAGGCGCGACGCGTCCTCCGCCCAGCCGTGCTCGCGCAGGTCGCGGGCGAGGAGCTCGTCGAGCGGCATGCCGAGGGCGGCGAAGTGCGTGGCGTGCTTCATCTCCGCGACCATGCCGAGCGGCCGGCCGTGGCGCGCCGACTCCTGGTCGATGATCCGCAGCAGGTCGGGAAGGGACAGCACGGTCTCCTGGTCGTCGTGGGCTGCGCTGTCCGGCCGGGCCGCGGGGACCCGCTCCCGGCAGCGGAGCGTGCGGATCTCCGCCCACGTCATGTCCTCCGTGAACCAGCCGCTGCGCTCCACGCCGTCGACGACGCGGGTGGCCCGGCGGTCGGCGAACTCCGGGCGGTCGGCCACGTCGGTCGTGCCGGACAGCTCGTTCTCGTGCCGGATGACGAGCACGCCGTCGGACGAGGCGACGAGGTCGGGTTCGACCGCGTCCGCGCCCTGCGCGAAGCCGAGCCGCACGGCGGCGGCGGAGTGCTCGGGGCGGTAGCCGCTGGCTCCGCGATGGGCGATGACGAGGGGGCGAGTGCGAGGGGCGTGATCCACGCCGCGCACGCTACAGGCGTCGGGTGGACGGCGAGCGCGTACTCATCCGGGGAAATGCACGGCCCAGGCGAGTGGTCTCCCAGCCTGGCCAGCTAAATTGGCTGGCAATCACGTTCAACCACCACTGAGAGTAGAAGGACCATGGCCAACCCCACGTTCTCCAACAACCCGGTCTTCAACGGCCGGGGTGCGACGCCCACGAGGGATGTGACCCCGGAGAGCCTCGACGAGCTCTACAACCGCCCGTCGGCCACGCCGCTCGAGACCGACCGGATGACCTTCGAGGACACGACCGTCAAGACGGTCAGCCTGCTCGCGATCGTCGTCGTCCTCGGCGCCGTCGCGTGGCTCTCGGGCCCGCTCGCCCTCCCTCTCGCGATGCTCGGCGGCATCGGCGGCCTCGTCCTCGGCCTCGTCAACTCCTTCAAGAAGGAGCCGTCCGTCCCGCTCATCGTCGCGTACGCGGCGTTCGAGGGGCTCTTCGTGGGTGGCATCTCCCGCGTCTTCGACACCATGTACCCCGGTGTCGCGACGCAGGCGGTCCTCGGCACGGCGGCCGTCTTCGCGACGGTCCTCACTGCTGTTCCGCAGCGGCAAGATCCGCGCCTCCGCCAAGGCGACCAAGATCTTCATGATCGCGATGGTCGGCTACCTGGTGTTCTCGCTCGCCAACTTCGCGCTCACGGCCTTCGGGGTCTTCGACAGCCCGTTCGGCCTGCGCAGCGAGACCATCGCGGGCATCCCCCTCGGAGTCATCGTCGGCCTGTTCGTGGTGCTGCTGGCGTCGTACTCGCTGGTGCTCGACTTCGACTTCATCCAGCGCGGCGTCCGCGCCGGCGCCCCGCGCAAGTACGGCTGGACCGCGGCGTTCGGCCTCGTGGTCACCATCGTGTGGCTGTACGTCGAGCTGCTGCGCATCTTCGCGATCCTGCGCGGCAACAACTAGCACCACCGCAGGTCCCCGGCACAGCACCGCGGACCGGCAGCACGATGAAGGCCGCTCCCCGAGGGGAGCGGCCTTCGTCGTGTCAGCGCCGGGGCGCCGGCGGGAGGATCACTCCCATTCGATGGTGCCCGGCGGCTTCGACGTGACGTCGAGCACGACGCGGTTGACCCCGTCGACCTCGTTCGTGATGCGGTTCGAGATGCGCGCGAGCACGTCGTACGGCAGGCGGGTCCAGTCGGCGGTCATCGCGTCCTCGCTGGAGACGGGGCGCAGCACGATGGGGTGGCCGTAGGTGCGGCCGTCGCCCTGCACGCCGACCGAGCGGACATCGGCGAGGAGCACGACCGGGCACTGCCAGATCTCGTCGTCGAGGCCGGCCGCGGTGAGCTCGGCACGCGCGATGGCGTCGGCCTTGCGGAGCAGCTCGAGGCGCTCGGCCGTGACCTCGCCGACGATGCGGATCCCGAGGCCGGGACCGGGGAACGGCTGGCGGCCCACGATGGCCTCGGGCAGGCCGAGCTCGCGGCCGATGGCGCGCACCTCGTCCTTGAAGAGGGTGCGGAGCGGCTCGACGAGCTCGAACTTGAGGTCCTCCGGCAGACCGCCGACGTTGTGGTGGCTCTTGATGTTCGCGGTGCCCGTGCCGCCGCCCGACTCCACCACATCCGGGTAGAGCGTGCCCTGCACGAGGAAGCGGATCGGCTCGCCGTCGGCCTTCGCCTCGAGCACGAGCGCCTCGGCGGCGCCCTCGAAGCTGCGGATGAACTCGCGGCCGATGATCTTGCGCTTGGCCTCGGGATCCGTGACGCCCGCGAGGCCGTCGAGGAACTGGTCGGCCGCATCCACCGTGACGAGCCGCACGCCCGTGGCGGCCACGTAGTCCTCCTCGACCTGGCGGCGCTCGTCCTGGCGGAGGAGGCCGTGGTCGACGAAGACGCACGTGAGCTGGTCGCCGACCGCTCGGTGCACGATCGCGGCGGCGACAGCGGAGTCGACGCCGCCGGAGAGGCCGCAGATGACGCGGGCGTCACCGACCTGGGCGCGGATCCGCTCGACTTGCTCGGCGATGACGTTGCCGCTGTTCCAGTCGCCGGGGATGCCGGCGGCGCGGTGCAGGAAGTTCTCGAGCACGGCCTGGCCGTGCGCGGAATGCTTGACCTCGGGGTGCCACTGCACGCCGTAGAGGCGGCGCTCGTCGCTCGCGAACGCGGCGACGGGCGTGGACGCGCTGGAGGCGAGGATCTCGAAGCCCTCGGGCGCCTTCGACACGGAGTCGCCGTGGCTCATCCACACGGTCTGGTCGTCGGGCTGGCCGTCGAGCAGGGTGCTGCCGGGCGTGAGGGTGACCGCCGTGGATCCATACTCGCGCTGACCGGTGTGCGCGACCTCGCCGCCGAGCGCGCGGGCCATGACCTGGAAGCCGTAGCAGATGCCGAGCACGGGGACGCCGAGCTCGAGGATCCCCTCGTCGAGGCCGGGCGAGCCCTCCTCGTAGACGCTGGACGGACCGCCGCTGAGGACGATGCCCGACGGGTCCTTCGCCCGGATCTCCTCGGCCGTGATCGTGGACGGCACGATCTCCGAGTACACGTTGGCCTCGCGGACGCGGCGGGCGATCAGCTGCGCGTACTGGGCGCCGAAGTCGACGACGAGGACGGGGCGCTGGTTCGTGGGGTTGTCGACGCTCAAGTGGTGGCCTCCGTGGTGGTGGTCGGGTCGATGGGTCGGGGATCCGCGTCGTCGCGGTCGTCGGCGGCGGGTGCCGGGCGGCGCGGCGCCTCGAGCTTCGCGATGACCTCCCGCACCCGGCGGGCGATGCGCGCCTCGACGATGAAGGAGAGGAACGGCACGACGCCGCCCGCGGCGATGAGGATGAAGCGGGTGAACGACCAGCGCATCTTCTGCCAGAGCAGGAAGTCGCTGATGAGGTAGACGACGTAGATGTTGCCGTGGACGATCTGGATCAGGAGGCTCAGGTTCGTGCCGGTGAGCGTGTCCGCGGGCGACAGCGCGAGGAAGCCGGACGGGCCGTTCAGCTCGAGCTCGTAGCCGGCGCCGGCCAGGTACTGCAGAGATCCGTCGACGAACTGGAAGCCGGGCAGGTACTTGATGCCCATCTCCACGACGAGGAGGAGCAGGAACGCGCCGGTGATGAACGCCATGACGCGGTAGAAGCCGAGGACCCTCCGGATCTGCGGGACGTCGGAGCGCTTGAGTCCGTAGGCCATGCGTGGATCCTACCGGTCGGCGTCTGCGCGGATCCCGCGACCAGGAGCGCCGGCGGCGTCGTCGAGGCCGCCCTCGGGGAGCGGGTCGTCGTCGTCATCGTCGTCGTCGTCATCGCGGTATCCGGGCTGCTCGCGGGTCCACGTGTCGCGCACCGTGCGGTACCAGACCACGATCGCGAAGATCGCGAAGACCGCCCACTCCGCCGCGTAGAAGATGTTGAGCCAGTTGAGCTGCACGGCCTCGCTGGGCGGCGGCGAGTCGATCGCGGTAAGGCCGGCCACGGGCGTCGACGCGACGATAAAGCCGTTGTAGACGTCGCCCAGCTCGCCCGGCCAGAGGTTGATGAGCGCGGCCGTGCTGAGCCGGGTCATGCGCTCGGGGTCCTGGCCTTCGCCTGCGGGCTCGGGCTGCTCGCTCGGCAGGAAGCGGCCGACGATCTCCTGGACTCCCACGGGGGATCCGTCGCCCGCGTTCAGCTTCGCGGCGACGCCGGCTGCCTCCTCGTCGGTCGCGGCCCAGCCGAGCGCGACGGGGACGCTGTCCGGCAGCGCGTCGGGCGCGGGATCCGCGGAGCCGCCGTCGTCCGTGATCGACAGGTGACCGACCACCCAGGCCCCGGTGCGGCCGGCGTTGAGGCGGTCGGAGACGACGACGAAGTCGCCGGGGACCAGGGAGCCGGCGACGGTGACCATGTGCCCGGCGGACCGGTCGGTGACGTAGCCCTGCGGCTCGACCAGCGTGCCGAGCGGCAGCGCCGTCTCGGTGTCGCGCTCGATGACGACGCCCGACTCGACCGCGCGCGCCAGCTGCCACTGCCCGAGCGCGGCGAAGCCCGCCGCGATGACCAGGGCCAGCGCCAGCAGCGCGACAGAGCGGGGGCGGCGTGCGACCTGGCCGAGGCTGGGGCCGGGGGCGTCGCGGCCGCCCGGGCCGGATCCCGCGGGCTCGGCGTCGGGACGCGGCTCGGCGTG
>NZ_JAAVCB010000074.1:0-31163 GCF_014802555.1 Clavibacter sp.
ACCAACACCGGGCCGACGCGCTTGACCCCTTCATCGAGCACTACAACACTGAACGGATCCACTCGAGCCACGGGCTCACGCCCGCGGCCCGAGTGTCACCAACGTCATGACCCAGTACATCTAGCGCCGCCTGGCCGGCCGGCGGGCAGCGGTCGGAGTCCGCGGACGTCACCAGCTCGACCTCTGCCACCTCGCCGGAGGGCACCGGCTGCTGCCGCGTGCCGTCCCGGGGCTCCGCGCGGTAGACGGTCATGCTCACGAGCCGCCCCGCGTGCGCGCCGTGCGCGTCGGCGAGCACGGTGAAGAGGTCCTCGATGCTCGCGGGGTCGATCTCGAGCCCCACCTCCTCGGCGGCCTCCCGGACGAGCGCCTGCCGCGCGCCCTCGCCGGGCTCGATCTTGCCGCCGGGCAGGTAGAGGACGTCCTGCCCCTCGACGCGCACCATCAGCACGTGACGGTCGCGGATGAGGGCGAGCGCGGCGACCCGCAGCGGACGCTCGTCGGGATCGCGGCGTCGGGCCGCGGAGCCCCCGGGGCCGCCGCCGTCGAGCTCGTCCAGCTCGTCGAGGTCGTCGTCATCGTCGTCGTCGAGGACGGGCACGACCGGTCGTCCGGCGGGGTCGGGGGTCGATGTCACGCGGTCCTCCTACAGTCCATCGAGGCTCTGGCGAGCCGCCCACTCCACGTCGAGCAGGGCGACGACCACGGTATCCGCCCATGCTCCACGGGCCCATCGGTCGTGCACCAGCAGCGCCTCGCGCCGCATGCCGAGGCGCTCGGCCAACCCGAGGGCCGCGGAGTCGGCCGCGTTGACCCGGCACGCGACGCGGTGGACGCCGACCTCGGCGAACGCGAGCTCGAGGATCCGGTCGGCCGCCTCCGTCGCGAGGCCCGCGCCCCGCACGTCCTCGTGCACGACCACGCCGAGCTCGGCCTGCCGGGCGCCGGGGTCGCGCAGCAGCAGGTGCACCTCGCCGACCACGCGGGCCCACCGCTGGCCCTGCGCGGGCAGCTCGATCGCGAGGGCGAGCCGGTCGCCGACGTCGGCCAGCCGGGTCCAGCCGAGGCGGTCGCCGAGCATGCGGGCGGGGTCGGACGAGGATCCGGCGAGGTGCGGCCGTGCTCCGGGGGACGCCGCGTAGGCGTCCAACGCGACCACGTCGTCCGGTGTGAACGGCCGCAGCACGAGCCGGGCCGTGCGGACGGGGCCGCGGACCTCGAACGGGTCGAGCGCGGGCAGGTCGCCGTCCATCGGGATCCTCCGGGTCAGGTCGCGGCGGGCGGCGTCGCCCACTCGTCGGCCAGCACGGCGTAGTAGAGGCTGTCGACCCACTCGCCCTTCACGAGGTGCTCCTCGCGGAAGTGCCCCTCCCGGCGCATGCCGAGGCGCTCGGCCATGCGGGCGGAGGAGGTGTTGCGGGCGTCGAGCTGCGCGAGGACGCGGTGGGCGCCGGCGCGCTGGAAGGCGATGTCGAGCATGGCGCGGCTCGCCTCGGTGGCGTATCCGCGACCGGCGAAGTCCGGGTTCATGACCCAGCCGATCTCGAGCTGGCGCGAGGCGGCGTTGCGGAGGAGGAGGGACACGTCGCCGACGACGCGGCCGGATCCCGCGCGCGGGTTGAGGCTCGGCTCGTCGGGCAGCTCGACGGCGAGCCCGAGGAAGTCGTTCGACTGCTCGAGCCGCGTCTTCCGGCAGCGGGCCGCGAGGTGGCGCTTCGACGCCTCGCGGTCGCGGAGCGGCCAGAACATGTACTCGACCACGTCGGGTCGGCGTTGGATGTCGGCGTAGTCGTCGAGATCGTCGGCCGTGTAGGGACGGATCACCAGGCGCTCCGTGCGCACCGGCTCGGACATCCTGAGCGGCGCGTCGAGGCGCGGGCCGCGGAGGATGCGGGGCCTCACGACGCCTGGCCCGCCTCGGCCGTGCGCGGCAGCGCGACGGCGACGGGGGAGGACACCGCGGCGGGCATCTCCACGTCGAGGCCGAACAGCGCCTGGACGGCGTCGACCACTCGGGCCCCCTCGCCCTGGCGCGCCAGCTCCCGGGCGCGGACGGAGGGCTTGTGCACGAGGACGCTCACGAGGTGACGGAGCGCCTTCTCGGTCGCCTCCGAGGAGTCGCCGCGCTTGCGCACGCGCTCCAGCTCGCCCTCGAGGACGTCGAAGATGTGGGTGCGCAGGGCGACGACGGCGGGGGCCACCTCGTCCTCGGCGCTCGCGGCGCGGAACTCGGCGGCGGCGGTGCTGACGATCTCGCGGGCGTCGTCCGTGGCGGTCAGGTCGCGCAGCGGCGCGTGCAGGCTGATGGTCTCGAGGTCGAGCAGCTCGACGCCCTCGACGGTGACGACGTCCGGATCCACGTTGCGGGGCAGCCCGAGGTCGATGACGAGGCGGCGGCGCCCGTCGCCCGACACCGCGGCGGCGCCCTGCATGTGGTGCGCGGCGAGCACGGCGGTGGGCGCCGTGCTGCAGGTGACGACCATGTCGGACGCGGCGAGCGCCTTCAGGAGGTCGCGGCCCTCGACGGCGGGGATCCCGTGGGGGCCCGCGAACTTCTGCGCGCGGCCCGAGGGGGAGTAGACGTGCACGTCGACGACGCCGCGGTCGCGGAGCGCGGCGAGGCTCGCGCCCGCGTACGCGCCCGTGCCGACGAGGAGGACGCGCGTGGCGGACCAGTCGGCGATGCGGCTCTCCGCGAGATCCAGCGCGAGGCGGACCATGGACCGTCCGGCGCTCTGCAGGCCCGTGCGCGTCTTGACGCCGCGGGACGTGTTGGACGCGGTCTGGAAGAGGCGCTCGAGCCCGGTGCTCGTGGTGCCGCCGGTGCGCGCGCCCTCGAGCGCCCGACGCACCTGCCCGGCGATCTCGCCCTCGCCGACGACGACGGACTCGAGGCCGGAGGAGACGGCGAAGAGGTGCTCGGCGACCGCGTCCCCGCACTTCACGTCGACGCTGCCGCGGACGTCGTCGCGGGCGATCCCGCTGGCCCCGCTGACCACGTCCACCGTGGCCTCGACGGCCAGCGCGCGGGCGGCGGTGAGGGGCTCCTCGACGTCGAGGTAGGCCTCGAAGCGGTTGCAGGTGGCGAGGACGACGGCCCCCGCGATGAAGTCGTTCTGCTCCATGAGCGTGCCGGCGACGGAGGGTGCGGCCACGGACAGCTTCTCGAGGACCTCGAAGCTGGCGTTGTGATGACTCGCCGTCAGACATATGAGCACGGTCCATGGTAAACCTCCCCGCCGTGTGCTCCGGGCCGGTGAGGGTGTCCTGACAAGGTCAGGCCCGCCTCCCCAGCCGAGCGGGCCCGCAGGCGGGGGATGCGATGATCTGATCCGTGATCACGCCCTCCTCCTCGTCCTCCCTCGCGTCCGCCGCCCTCCCGCTGCCCGCGGAGCACCCGCTCAACACGCGCACCTCCTCCTCCCTCCTCGTCGAGGCCTACCGCGGCCATCGCGGCGAGCGCGCCCCCGTGTGGTTCATGCGCCAGGCCGGCCGCTCGCTGCCCGAGTACCGCGAGCTGCGCGTGGGCACGCGCATGCTCGACGCGTGCCTCGACCCGGAGATGGCCAGCGAGATCACGCTGCAGCCGGTGCGCCGCCACCACGTCGACGCGGGCATCTTCTTCAGCGACATCGTCATCCCGCTGAAGCTCGCGGGGGTCGGCGTCGACATCGTCGCGGGCCGCGGGCCCGTGCTCGAGAAGCCCGTGCGCACCGCGGCCGACGTCGCGGCGCTGCCGTCGCTCGACCCGGCCGCCCTCGAGCCCATCCGCCAGGCCGTCGCGCGCACGGCCGCCGAGCTCGGCGACACCCCGCTCATCGGCTTCGCGGGCGCGCCCTTCACGCTCGCCGCCTACCTCGTCGAGGGTGGGCCGAGCAAGGACCACATCGCGGCGCGCGGCCTCATGCACGCGGATCCCGACGCCTGGGACGCCCTCATGCGCTGGTGCGCCGAGATCACGGGCGTCTTCCTGCACGCACAGGTCATGGCGGGCGCCTCCGCCGCGCAGCTCTTCGACTCGTGGGCGGGCGGCCTCTCGCTCGCCGACTACACGCAGCGCGTCGCCCCGGCCTCCGCGCTCGCGCTCGACCACGTGCGCACGATCACCGCGGCGGACGGCCGCACCGTCCCGCTCGTCCACTTCGGCGTCGGCACGGGCGAGCTGCTCGGCGCGATGCACGACGTGGGCGTCGACGCGGTGGGCGTCGACTGGCGCATCCCGCTCGATGAGGCGTCGCGCCGCCTCGGCGGATCCGTGCCCGTCCAGGGCAACATCGACCCGGCGCTCCTGGCGGCCCCGTGGCCGATCCTCGAGGCGCACGTCCGCGACGTGCTCGAGCGCGGGAAGACGGCACCGGCCCACGTCCTGAACCTCGGCCACGGCGTGCCGCCCGAGACCGATCCGACCGTGCTCACCCGCATCGTGGACCTCGTCCGTGAGTAGCGACCCGCGTCAGGCCGCCGGTGAGGTCGACCCGACCGACGTCGTCGTGGTCGGCGGCGGCGTGGGCGGCCTCATCGCCGCGCGCGCCTGCGCCCTGGCCGGCGAGCGCGTGATCCTCGTGGAGGCGTCGCCCGCGCTCGGCGGCACCGTCGGATCGCACGTGGTCGACGGCCTCCGCCTCGACAGCGGCGCCGAGAGCTTCGCCACCCGCCGCAGCACGGTGGCCGCCTTCCTCGGAGAGCTCGGACTCGCCGACCGGATCGTGCAGCCGAACCCGGACGGCGCGTGGGTGCAGCTCGCCGAGCGCGCCATCCAGCTGCCGCGCACGGGCCTCCTCGGGATCCCCGCGCACCCGTTCGACGCCACCATCGCCACCGCGATCGGCCGCGCGGGCGTCGCCCGCGCCAAGGCCGACCTCCTCCTCCCCGCTGTCGTCGGCGCGAAGGAGCGCACGCTCGGCGGCCTGGTGCGCGCCCGCATGGGCGACCGCGTGGTCGACCGGCTGGTCGCGCCCATCGTCTCCGGCGTGCACAGCGCCCACCCCGACGAGGTCGACGCCGACTCCGTCGCGCCCGGCCTCCACGCCGGGCTCGCCGAGCACGGCTCGCTGGGGCGCGCGGTCGCGTCCATGCGCGCGGCGTCGCCCGCGGGATCCGCCGTCAGCGGCATCGTCGGCGGCGTCCACCTGCTGGTGGACGCGCTGGTCGCCGACCTCGCGCGCCTCGGCGTCGACGTCCGGACCTCCCTCGCGGTCGAGTCCGTCCACCGGCACCGCTCCCATGAGGGCGCGTCCGCGTCCGACGACTGGCACGTCGAGCTCGCCGACGGCCGCGGCATCGACGCGGCGGGCGTGGTCCTCGCGATCCCCGCTGCGGGGCTCACCCGCCTTTTCTCGGGACTCGCGCCGCGCGCCGTCACGGAGGGCTGGCCCGAGCCGTCGTCCGTCGAGCTCGTCACGCTCGTCGTCCGCGCGCCCGAGCTCGACGCCGCACCCCGCGGCACCGGCGTGCTGGTCGCGGCCGACGCCCCGGGGATCCGCGCCAAGGCCCTCACGCACGCGACCGCGAAGTGGCCGTGGCTGAAGGCGGCCGCGGGCGACCGGCACGTGCTCCGCCTCTCCTACGGACGCGCGGGCGGCGACGACGACACCGCCGGCGTGCCCGACGACGAGCTCACCGCGATCGCCGTGCGCGACGCGTCCGGGCTGCTCGGAGTCGACCTCGCGGGCCGCGTCACCGGATCCGCCCGCGTGCGCTGGACCAACGCCCTCCCGTTCGCCGCGTCCGGCCACCGCGAGCGCGTCCAGGCCGTGCGCGACGAGGCGGCCGAGCACCCGGGTCTCGAGATCACCGGATCCGCCGTCGCGGGCACCGGGCTCGCCTCCGTCGTGGCCGACGCGCAGGCCGCCGCGGCGCGCCTCCTGGCCCGCTGATGCGCGGTCGGGGCCCCGCCTGGCCGGGCACCGACCGCCCCGTCGCCCCCGACCACGCGGCAGCGCCGGAGGGATACGCTGGACCGACGTGTGCTGCACGTGCCCCCTCAACGATCGGAGATCTCCCATGAAAGGCAAGCTTCTCTTCGTCGCCGGAGCTGGTGTCGGCTACGTCCTCGGCGCCCGCGCCGGACGCAAGCGCTACGAGCAGATCCGCACGAACGCCAAGAAGGTCTGGGACGACCCGAAGGTCCAGCGCCAGGTCGACAACGCGGCCGGCTTCGTGAAGGACCACACCCCCGACGTGGCGCACGCGGTCGTCGGCGGCGCCAAGAAGGTCGTCGGCACCGTCACGGGCGGCAAGAAGGACTCCGCGAGCGGCTCCACCCCCTCGAGCGCATCGGGCACGCACTACCCGACCATGGACCCCGCATCGCCCGAGCCGAACGGCTCCGGCACCTCCCGCTGACCCGCCCGCCCATCCCCAGGAGGGAACCCCGCATGACGGATCAGGATCTCAATCCGAAGAGCAAGCGCTCGCTCGTCCGGCTCGTCGCCGACCTGCCGACGCTCATCGTCCAGCTGATCAAGGACGAGATCGAGTCGTTCAAGAACGAGCTCGTCACCAAGCTCAAGCACGCGGGGATCGGCGCCGGCTTCCTCGTCGTCGCGCTGTTCTTCGCGTTCATCGCGTTCCTGGTGCTCGTCGCCGCCGCGATCCTCGGCCTGTCCGAGGCGTTCTCACCGTGGCTCTCCGCGCTCATCGTCGCAGGCGTCTTCCTCCTCATCACGGTGGTGCTGGCGTTGCTCGGCATGCGCTGGATCAAGAAGGGCGTCCCGCCGACGCCCGAGGAGACGGTCGACAGCCTCAAGGAGGACGTCGACGCGGTGAAGGGGACCGGCAAGTATGACCACTGATCGCCCCCGCCCCACGGGACCCCGCTCCCGCGCCGAGCTGAAGCTCGACATCCAGCACACGCGCGAGGAGATCTCCGCCACGCTGGACGCCCTCGAGGCCAAGCTGAACGTCCGACGCCGGGCGAAGGACGGCATCGCCGACCTCCGCCGCCGAATCCGCCGCACGGCCGACGAGGACCCGCTGCTCCTCGTGGCCGTCGGGGTGGGCGCGGTCGTCGTCGTCGGCGGCGTGGTCTGGGCCGTGGCCCGCGCCGCGCGTCGCTGATACGCCGGTCGAGCATCCGCCATGGCCGAGGGGGGTTCCGTGCGCGCACGCCGCCGCGAGGCGCGTGAGCCGGGATCCCTGGGTGCGCATCCGCTGATGCTGCCGGGCCTCGTGGGGCTCGCCGGCTCGCTGATCCTCCTCGCGGCGTCGTTCATCGTCGGCCATGCTCCGGCCGAGTCGGAGCTGTCGCGGACTCCCGTGATCGGCGCCCTCCGCGTCTCGCCCCTCGCGACGAGCATCGCGTCCCTCGCGGTCGTCGTCGGCGGCCTGATGCTCACCTCGGCGTGGCTCCTCCTCGGCGCGCTGCTCCCGCGGCTCGGACAGGCCGGTCTCCGCGCGACGCTGCGGCTCGCCGTCGTGTGGACGGTCCCGCTGCTCTTCAGCGCGCCGCTGTTCAGCCGCGACATCTACTCCTACATCGCCCAGGGGCGCGTGCTGGGGGCCGGCCTCTCGCCGTACGAGCACGGGCCCGCCGTGCTGCCCGACTGGCGGAGCACAGGCGTCGATCCGCTGTGGGCGCACAATCCCGCGCCGTACGGGCCCCTGTTCCTCGCCATCGAGCGCGTCATCGGCGGGATCGACGACGCCCTGGGCGTGGAGGTCGCGGTCCTCGCGGCGCGCGGCGTCGCCGTCGCCGGCGTCGTCCTGATGGTCGTATGCGGCCTCCGCATCGCCCGCCGCCGCCGGATCGACCCCGTGCGGACGGCGTGGTTCCTCGCCGCCAGCCCGCTCGTCGTCTTCAACTTCGTCATGGCCGCGCACAACGACGCGCTGATGATGGGCCTGCTCGTCGCCGGCCTCCTCGCGGCCATCGACTCGCGGCCCGTGCTCGGCGTCGTGCTCGTGACGTGCGCGGTGGCGGTCAAGCCCATCGCGCTCCTCGCCCTGCCCATCGTCGCCATCGTGCACGCCGAGATGCGGGCCCGTCGCGTCGACGACCGGGCGCCGGAGGGCGTGGCCGTCGACGGCTCGGCGGGCGGCGTCCCCGGCCTCCGCCCGCCCACGCGCGACCCGCGGGTCTGGGCGGCGTGGACCGTGTCGGGCATCGCCGCCATGGGCCTCCTCGCGCTCGGCGGTCAGCTGCTCGGCGTCGGCCTCGGCTGGATCTCCGCGCTGTCGAGCCCCGTCTCCGTCGTCTCGTGGTTCATGCCGTTCGGCGTCGCCGCGGGCGCGTTCGGCCCGCTGGTCGAGGCGCTCGGCGGGCCGGGCGGGGCGGTCGAGGGCGGGATCAAGACCGCGGGCATCCTGCTCGGCTTCGCGGGCGCCGCGTGGTGCATCCTCACGACCCGCACGCTCTCCGGGGAGGCGCGGCTCGCGCTGGCGTTCGCGTGCGTGGTCGCGATGTCGCCCGTCGTCTACCCCTGGTACGGCTTGTGGGTGCTCGTGATCCTCGCCGTCGTCGGCATCGCGGACGGTGCGGCCATGTCGCTCGCGGTGTCGGCGACCGTGTTCCTCGTCGGCGTCAACCTGCTGGAGCCGATGGCCGTCGTGCACTCGGTCGCCTCCGGCTGGCCGCGCCTGCTGGTCGTCGTCGTGGCGGTCGTGGGGATCCTCGGGGTGCTCGCGCCGGGGCTGCAGGGGCTCGCGGGCACGGATCCGTTCCGCGCGCTCCGCGCCCCCCGCCACCAGTTCTCGGCCGCCCGGCAGCCTCCGGTCTGACCCTCCTCCCGCGACGCCGCAGCGCGCGGGAATGCGCGCGACCGCCGCCGACGTTCCCCGAGCACACCACCGACGGGAGCGCGACCATGGACACCGACCTCGACTGGCACGACCTCATCCGCCGGGCGCACGGCGGCTTCGCCGACCGCCTCGGCGCCGTCACCGACTGGACCGCCCCGACGCCCGACGTCGAGTGGGACGTGCGCGAGCTCGTGGCGCACGTCATCGAGGAGCAGCAGTGGGTGCCGCTCCTCCTCGCCGGCCACACCGCGCAGACCGGCCAGGCGCTGATCCGCGAGCTCGACGACGACCTCGTGGCCGAGTGGGGCCGCTACTCCCGCGAGGCGCTCGCGGCATGGGAGGGCGTCGACCCGGAGCGTCCCGTGGTGCTGTCGACGGACCGTGTGCCCGCCCGCGAGTACCTCCGCGAGCAGCTCTCGGACGTCGTGATCCACGGCTGGGACCTCGCGCGCGCGGTCGGCGCCGACGAGCGCATCGACGACGAGCTCGTGCGCGCCACATGGACGGTGTTCGCCCCGCAGAAGGACACGCTCGAGGCCAGCGGCCTGTTCGCGTCGCCCGTGCCGGTCGCCGAGGACGCGCCCCTGCAGGTCCGCCTGCTCGCGCTCACCGGCCGCGACGCCCGGTAGGTGGGCGGGATGATCTGACGGCGGCCCGGCCGATGCGGGGCGGGGTCGCCGCGCGACGTACCATGGGGATCATGAGCATCCCGGCTGCCGAGTCGGCGGCATCTCAGGTCCCCCCGATCGAGTCCCCCGGAGAGGCCCGTCCTGACGACGGGTCCACCCCCGAGGCATCCCCCAGCGGCTACGCCCTCTGGGCCGTCCTCCGCCGCGATCCCGCCCGCCCCGACGACCTCGACGGTCGCGAGGTCCCCGGCGCGGTCGACGAGCTCGACGGCATCGTCCACATCGTCGAGGCCGAGGGCGTCACCGTCCGCGGCTTCTACGACGTCTCCGGCATGCGCGCCGACGCCGACCTCATGGTCTGGATCCACGGCCCCCAGATGGAGACCCTTCAGTGGGCCTTCCGCGAGATCCGCCGCGCGCGCCTCATCCGCGCGCTCATCCCGTCGTGGAGCGCCGCCGGCGTCCACCGCGACGCCGAGTTCAACCGCAGCCACGTGCCGGGCTTCCTCCGCGGCATCGAGCCGCGCGACTGGCTCTGCGTCTACCCCTTCGTCCGCTCCTACGAGTGGTACCTGCTGCCGCCCGAGGAGCGCGGGCGCATGCTCGCCCAGCACGGCCGCCAGGGCGCTGCCTTCCGCAGCGTCATCGCCAACACGGTCTCGTCGTTCGGCCTCGGCGACTACGAGTGGATCCTCCCGCTCGAGTCGAACGAGCTCGTCGACCTGGTCGACATGATGCGCGATCTGCGCAACACCGACGCGCGCCGTCACGTGCGCGAGGAGGTCCCGTTCTACACGGGCCGCCGAATCAGCACCGCCGAGCTCGTGGAGGTCCTCCAGTAATGGCCGCACTCAACCTGGGTCGCAAGCCCACCCCCGCAACCGACGCGCCGCGCGCCCCCGGCGCCCTCGTCTCCGCCGCGAGCGAGGCCGCGAAGATGGGCCCTGCCCACGTCGAGGAGCCCGTCGCGTACGACGCGATCCTCCTCGCCTCCTTCGGCGGCCCCGAGGGCCAGGACGACGTCATCCCGTTCCTCCGCAACGTCACCGCGGGTCGCGGGATCCCGGAGGAGCGCCTCGAGGAGGTCGCCCACCACTACCGCGCGTTCGGCGGCATCAGCCCCATCAACGAGCAGAACCGCGAGCTGAAGGCGGCCCTCGAGGCGCGTCTCGCCGAGCGCGGCATCGACCTGCCCGTGCTGTGGGGCAACCGCAACTGGGGCCCGTACCTCAACGACGCGCTGCGCGAGGCCGAGGAGAAGGGCTACCGCCAGCTCATCGCCGTCGCCACGAGCGCGTACAGCTCGTACTCCTCGTGCCGCCAGTACCGCGAGGACTTCGCGGACGCGCTGGAGGACACGCAGCTGCAGGGCGTCATCCGCATCGACAAGGTGCGCCAGTTCTTCGACCACCCGGGCTTCGTCACGCCGTTCATCGAGGGCACGCGCGACGGGATCCGCGACGTGATCGCGCACTTCGAGGCGGAGGGGAAGCCCGTCGACCTCGCGACGGACGTCGAGATCCTCTTCTCCACACACTCGATCCCGTCGTCGGACGCGTCCAAGTCCGGCCCCGCCGAGCGCGGCTTCGACCAGGACGGCGCCTACGCCGCGCAGCACCTGGCCGTCGCCGAGGTCGTGATGCACGAGGTCCGCAAGGAGCTCGGCATCGACCAGGACGTGCCGTGGCAGCTCGTCTACCAGTCGCGCTCCGGCCCGCCCTCCATGCCGTGGCTCGAGCCTGACGTGAACGACGCCATCGGCGAGCTGCCCGCGCAGGGCCGCCGCGCCGTCGTGATCGTGCCCCTCGGCTTCGTGAGCGACCACATGGAGGTCAAGTGGGACCTCGACAACGAGGCCACCGAGTCCGCCGCCGAGAACGGCCTGTACTCGGTGCGCGTCCCCACGCCGGGCGTGCACGCCGCGTACGTCGACGGCCTCATCGACCTCGTGCTGGAGCGCCGCGACGGCATGAAGGCGGCCGACCGTCCCCACATGACCGACCTCGGGCCCTGGTACGACGTGTGCCGGCCGGGCTGCTGCGAGAACGTGCGGCTGGGCTTCAAGCCCGCCGTCTCCGGGCTGGCACCGTGACGGACGGTCCCACGACGTCGGCTCCGACGACGACGCTCCGCATCGGGACCCGGGGGAGCGCGCTCGCCCTGGCCCAGACGCGGGCGATCGCCGCGGAGATCACCGGCGCGTCGGGACTCGAGGTCGAGCTCGTGCCCGTGACCACGCACGGCGACACGTCGCGCGAGTCCCTGTCGAGCCTCGGCGGCACGGGCGTGTTCGCCAGCGCGCTCCGGGAGTCGCTGCTGCGCGGCGAGTGCGACCTCGTGGTGCACTCGCTCAAGGACCTGCCGACGGCGCCGTACGCGGGCCTCACGGTCGCGTCGGTGCCGGTGCGCGAGGACCCGCGCGACGTGCTGTGCGCGCGCGACGGCCTCACACTCGCGACCCTGCCGCGCGGCGCCCGCGTCGGCACCGGATCACCGCGCCGCCGCGCGCAGATCCTCGCCGAGCGCCCGGACCTCGACGTGGTCGACATCCGCGGCAACATCGACACCCGCCTCTCCCGCGTGACCGCGGGCGACCTCGACGCCGTGGTGCTCGCCGCCGCCGGCCTCGAGCGCATCGACCGCATCGGCGCCGCCACCGAGCACCTCGAGCTGGACCGCTGGCCCACCGCACCCGGGCAGGGCGCGCTGGCCCTCGAGATCCGCACGGAGGACGCCGAGACGCACTCGGTCGTCGGCCGTGCCGTCGAGGCCGTCGACGACCCCTTCACGCATGCCGCCGTGCTCGCGGAGCGCGGCGTGCTGGCCGCCCTCGAGGCCGGATGCGCGGCGCCCATCGGCGCCTGGGCCACCGTCACGAGCGCCCGCCTCGCCCTCACCGCCGTGGTTTACCGGCCCGACGGCACGCAGCGCATGGCCGCGAGCCACGAGCTCGACACCGCGGGGCTCGATCTCGCGCAGCTGGGCGCATCCGCCTCCGCGCTCTCGGGGCCCGTGTCCCGCGAGCTCCTCGACGCCGGAGCGGCCGATCTCGCGCCGCTGGGAGGGACCCGATGACCTCGACAGACCAGAAGCCCCTGAAGGGCTGGCGCGTGCTCGTGCCTCGCGGCGGACCGTGGGGCGACGGCGTCGCGTACGATCTCCGGGCGCAGGGCGCGACGCCCGTCGTCGCGCCCATGATCAACTTCGCCGCCACGCAGGACGCGCAGGCGCTCGAGTCGGCCCTCGCCGACCTCGCCGCGGGATCCTTCGACTGGCTCACCGTCACGAGCGCCACCACGGTGGACGTGCTCGCCTCGCACCGCGCCGTCGTCCCCGAGGGCACGCGCATCGCGGCCGTCGGCGAGACCACGGCGGCCGCGCTCGTCGCCGCGGGATACACGGTCGACTTCGTGCCGTCCATCGACTCGTCGGCCACCGCGCTCCTCGAGGAGTGGACGGAGATGGCCGCCGGATCCCCGCGCCGCCGCGTGCTCACGCTCCGCTCCGAGATCGCGAAGCCCACGCTCACCGACGGCCTCATCGCGCGCGGCCACGACGTGCGCTCGGTCGTCGCCTACCGCACGGTCGGCGTCCCCGTCAGCGACCGGATCCGCGAGGACGTCTCCTCGGGCCGCGTCCGCGCGATCCTCGTCACCTCGGGCAGCGTCGCGGAGCAGGTGCACGAGCAGCTGGGCGACGTGCCCGACGGCGTGCTCATCGCCTGCATCGGCCCGCGCACCGCGAAGGACGCGCGCCGATTCGGCGTGCGCGTCGACGTGGTCGCCACGGAGCGCTCCGCCGCGTCGCTCATCCAGTCCCTGGTCGAGATCGCCCGCCACGAGGAGCCGCGACCCGATACGGCGGGGCTCACCGGCCTCGCCGACCTCCTCGATCGGAGCACCACCGAATGACCTCCCCCTACTACCGTCCGCGCCGCCTCCGCACCACGCCGGCCATGCGCCGGCTCACGGCCGAGACCCGCCTGCACGCGGCCGACCTGGTGCTGCCGATGTTCGTGCGCGAGGGCCTCACGGAGGCCTCGCCCATCACGTCGATGCCCGGCGTCTCCCAGCACTCGCTCGACAGCCTGCGCCGCGCGCTCGTCGAGGCGGCCGAGGCCGGCATCGGCGGCGTGATGCTGTTCGGCGTGCCCGAGGTGCGCGACGCCGAGGGCTCCGGCGCGAGCGATCCCGACGGGATCCTCAACGTCGCCACCCGCGTCGCGATCGAGGAGTTCGGCGACGCGCTCGTCGTCCAGACCGACCTCTGCCTCGACGAGTTCACGGACCACGGCCACTGCGGCGTCCTCGACGCGGACGGCGTGGTCGACAACGACCGCTCGCTCGACCGCTACCGCGCCATGGGCCTCGCCCAGGCGGAGGCGGGGTCCCACCTGCTCGGCCTCAGCGGCATGATGGACGGCCAGGTCGGCGCCGTCCGCGAGGCCCTCGACGACGCCGGGCACCACGACGTCGCGATCCTCGCCTATGCCGCGAAGTACGCGTCCGCCTTCTACGGCCCCTTCCGCGAGGCCGTCGACTCGCAGCTGCAGGGCGACCGCCGCACGTACCAGATGGACAACGGCAACCGCCGCGAGGCCCTGCGCGAGGTGGAGCTCGACATCGAGGAGGGCGCCGACGTCGTCATGGTGAAGCCCGCCATGAGCTACCTCGACATCCTGGCCGACGTCGCCGCCACCAGCAGCGTGCCGGTCTGGGCATACCAGATCTCCGGCGAGTACGCGATGATCGAGGCCGCCGCGCAGAACGGCTGGATCGACCGCGAGCGCGCCATCGACGAGAGCGTCCTCGGCATCAAGCGGGCCGGCGCCGACGCGATCCTCACCTACTGGGCCGTCGAGCTCGCCGAGCGCCTCGCCCGGCGCTGAGCCGCTCCTCCCTCCCCGCCGGATCCCCGTCCGGCCCGCAGCATCCGAGCGCATCGACGCCGGGCACCGAAGGACACACCGTGACCCACTCCCAGGACCTCTTCGACCGCGCACGCGACGTCATCCCCGGCGGCGTCAACTCGCCCGTCCGGGCCTTCGGCTCCGTCGGCGGCACGCCCCGCATGATGGTGAGGGCTGCCGGCCCCTACGTGACCGACGCCGACGGCGTGGAGTACGTCGACCTCGTCAACTCCTGGGGCCCCGCGATCCTCGGCCACGCCCGCCCCGAGGTCGTCAAGGCCGTGCAGGACGCCGCCGCCCTCGGCCTCGGCTTCGGCGCCACGACGCCCGCCGAGACGGAGCTCGCGGAGCTCGTCACCGAGCGCGTTCGCGTCGCGGGCGTCGACGGGTCCCCGGACCGCCGCCCCGTCGAGAAGCTCCGCCTCGTGTCCACCGGCACCGAGGCCACCATGACCGCGATCCGCCTCGCCCGCGGCTTCACCGGCCGCGACCTGCTCGTGAAGTTCGCCGGCCACTACCACGGCCACTCCGACAGCCTCCTCGCCGAGGCGGGCTCCGGCGTCGCCACGCTCGCGCTCCCCGGCTCCGCGGGCATCCCCGAGGCCATCGCCGCGCAGACCATCGTCGTGCCCTACAACGACCTCGGCGCCGTGCGCGCCGTGTTCGCGGAGCACGGCCCGCGCATCGCCGCCGTCATCACGGAGGCCGCCGCCGCGAACATGGGCGTCGTGCCGCCGCTGCCCGGCTTCACCGCCGAGCTCGCCCGCATCGCCCACGACAACGGATCCCTGCTCATCTCCGACGAGGTGCTCACGGGCTTCCGCGTGCACCCGGCCGGCTACTGGGGCCTCGACAACGACGGGCTCGCGGCCGACCACCCCGACGCCTGGACCCCCGACCTCGTCACGTACGGCAAGGTCATCGGCGGCGGCCTGCCCGTCGCCGCGCTCGGCGGCCGGGCCGACGTGATGGACCACCTCGCGCCCCTCGGCCCCGTCTACCAGGCGGGCACGCTCTCCGGGAACCCGGTCGCCGTCGCCGCGGGCCTGACGACCCTCCGCCTCGCGGACGCCGACGTGTATCGCGCACTCGACATCGCGGCCGACATCCTCATCTACGCGGTCGAGCTCGCCTTCGACCGCGCGGGCCTCGCGTACTCGGTGCAGCGCGCCGGCAGCCTCTTCAGCTTCACGTTCGGCACGCCGCCCGAGCACGGGATCACCGACTACGCCACCGTGCAGGCGCAGGAGACCTGGCGCTACCCGGCCTTCTTCCACTCCATGCTCGACCAGGGCGTGAGCCTGCCGCCGTCGGTCTTCGAGGCGTGGTTCGTCTCGGCCGCCATGGACGAGGCCTCGCTCGACCGCGTGATCCGCGCCCTCCCGGCCGCCGCCCGCGCGGCCGCCGCGGCCACCCCGCCGGCTTAGCGGGCGGTACCGCCGACGGCACGCTCGGGACGCCGGCGGAGGGGCGGGTCAGAGAGCCGGCGCCAGGCTGTAGCCGGACGTCTCCTCGAAGAACTTGGCGATCGTGATGTAGTGGTTCTTCCATACGCCGCCGTACCAGCCGCCGCCGTACAGGATCCCGTAGAGCGCCACGTTGGTGAACCCCCCGCTGCCGCTGGTGACAGGTGCTCCGCTGTCACCGTCCTCGCTTGCTCGTCGTGACGTCGGGCTCGCCGACGCGACACCGGGCAGACCGGCGAGCACCGGGCTCGGGATGTGGGTGAGCATGAGGGTGCAGTCGACGCCGCCGACCGCGCCACTGCGACAGAACGACTCCTCATCGCCCGGGCTCCCGGTGCGGTTCACGATCGGCGTGATGGGGCTTCCCGTATTCAAGGCGGAGAGGACGACCCGACCATCGGCTTGCGGCGTGTAGGTGGTCACGTTCTGGCAGAAGAGCGTGCCGGAGTGACTGGGGCCGCAGTAGCGCGACGTCCTCGACGTCGGCAGAACGGTGATGAGCTCGAGATCGGTGTCGGGAGAGACCCACGTCACCGTGCCGGTCACGGTGCTTCCGAGGGTGAACTTCTCGCCCTTCTTACCGCAGTGCTCGGAGGTGAGCACGTAGCGCTTGGCTGCTGCGAATCCGGAGATGGCGGTCCCGATGCCGGAGTACTTCATGACGGCGCCGGCTGTGCAGTTGGCCCCGGAGGCGGAGCGGATCTTCGTACCCGCCATCACCGGTCGCTGGAGGCGGAGCGGGCTGATTTGCGCCGATGCATCGGACGCAGCACCGCCGACGACCGATGGCGTGACGAATGCGGTGAGGAGCATGGCGAGCGCGAGGCGCTTCGAGCGGGCGGGGATCATGGGTTCCGTTCGGAGACGGGCGGCTGCTGCGGTGAGCATGCCAGTCGGCCCCGACCGCGCGGAGGAACCTTGCACACGCTGCCCGCCCCCTCGTGGGCCGAGCCGAGGCGCCGCGCTGTCACAGCGTGATCGCCGCGAACCGCTCCAGCTCGACCCAGCCGTCGCGGCCGTCCTCGGGCGTGCCGGGACGTGCCGTCGCTGGGACGCCGAGCCGGTCGGCCGCCGCGAGCTGCGCCACGTCGTAGCCCGTGAGCGCGCCGATCTCCGCCACCGCCACCTGATAGGTGCGGTACGGCCCGAGCTCGGGCGCGTCCGCGGTGGCCGACTGCCGGTCGAGGTCCCCGAGCTCCGGAGCCTGGTCGAGCAGGTAGGCCGTGGTCGCGAGCCGGTCGCCCGAGGCCCAGGCGGCGATCTTCCAGAACATCAGCGGGATCCGCACGCCCCGGTACACCGGGTCGTCGTCCGAGAAGACGGGGCCGGTGAGCACCGTCATGCGCCGGTCGCCGAGGTCGGCGTTCTCGAGCACGTAGTCCTCGAGGCCGAGCCACAGCTCCTTGGACTGGTTGAACTCCGCCGCCTGCGGAGCCGCGTTCGTGTAGACGAAGGTGTCGGCGCTCGCGCGCGCGGCCTCGGCGATGTCGCCCCACACGGGATCCCGCCGCCGCACCAGGTGCCCGCGGTCGATGTCGTTGCGCGCGTACAGCTCGGGGCCGCACTGCTGCTCCTCGGGCAGGCGCGGATCCAGGTGCCAGTCGTCGGAGCGCTCCACGTCCACGAGGCGCGCGCCGTCGATGTTCACGGCCGTGAGCGCGGCGAGCCGGCGGTCCGTGTCCATGAGCACCGTGAAGTGCAGGTAGTCGAGCCGCACCGGCTGCGCGTCGGCCGGGGCCTCGGGCAGCGGAAGGGGGATGGGGAGGAAGTCGAGGTCGTAGCCGTCCATGACCGGAGCCTATGCCCGGCCCCGGACACGCGGTCGGGCGGGCGGATGGACGCCCCGGGGCCGGCAGACGACCGGCGACCGGAGCGGGCGGACGGCGGGACGCGTCGGATCAGGCCAGGCTCAGGGGAGCCGTGGCGCGTCCGCGCGCGAGCTCCGCGAAGACGTCCGTGGTGAGCCGGTACGCGTTCTCGACCTCGGCCACGACGCGGGCGCGCTCGTCGTCGTCCCACGGCGCCTGGTCGAGCGCCTCGCGGTAGGTGCTGCAGAACCGGCGCGGCTCGGCGATCTCCGCGAAGAGGTACAGGCCGACGCCGTTCGTGTCGAAGCCGAACTGCCGCTGCAGGAGCGAACGGAGGAGGCGGCCGCCGGACAGGTCGCCGAGGTAGCGCGTGTAGTGGTGCGCGATGAAGCCGCCGACCCAGACCGAGGCGACCTGCTCGATCCGCTCGACGTACGCGGCGGTGCTCGCGAGCGGCCGCACGATGTCTCGCCAGTCCGGCCCGACGAGGAAGTCGAGGTCGGCCTCGATCGCGGGGAGGCGCGTGAGGCGGGTGCTGATGAAGCGCGCGGCGACGGGATCCGCCGCCATGCGCTCGGTCGCCTGCTCGATGGCGCGGTAGATGAAGTAGTGCTGCGCGACGAGGGCGACGTAGTCGTCACGGCAGCCGCGGCCCGTGACGAGCGCGGTCATGAACTCGTCCGCGTCGGTCGACTCGGCGCGCGGTCGTGCTCGGTCGCGGAGGGCCTCGGTGAGGGAGACGACGGTCATGATGTAGGTGAGCCTAACCTCATCCGCCGGTGCTCCGGAAGAGCGCGGCGGCCGGCATCGCGGCCGGCCGCCGACGGATCAGGAGGCGGCGGCGAAGAAGACGAGGCCGAGCAGCGGCGGCACGCCCTGGATCAGCGCGGGGATGAGGTACTTCTTGCCCGTGCTCGCGATGATGATCGACGTCAGCACCATGCACGCGGTCGTGAACAGCACGAGCGTGAGGCCGGCGGGGACGTTGCCGACGAAGTAGAGGATCAGCCCGAGCCCGGCGCCGAGCGCGAGGAACAGGTTGTAGAAGCCCTGGTTGTAGGCCCACGGCTTGATGATGAGGGCCTTCTCCTGGTCGGCCACGCCGAAGCGCTTCCAGGCGAAGGGCCGCTCGAAGAAGACGCTCTCGAGGAGGAAGAAGAAGACGTGGAGCAGGGCCGCGAGTGCGACGAAGATGGTCCCGGTGGCGGCTACTGCGGTCATGATCCCTCACTCCGGCGGCTCCGTGCCGCGTCGCGCCAAGGGTAGCGCGGGGCGCGGCCGGCGGCGCGCGGCGGCGGGCCCGGGCGGCGGGTGCTAGGCGCGGACGTCGACCACGACGCGTCCGCTCGACGCGCCGGCGAGGATCCGCTCGCCCGCCGCGATCGCGCCGTCGAGCGGCACGGTCGTGGTGATGGAGTCGAGGAGCGCGGGGTCGAGGTCGGTCGCGAGCCGCGCCCACGCCTCCTGGCGCAGTGCGGCCGGCGCCTCGACGGAGTTGATGCCCGCGAGCGTGACGGCCCGGAGGATGAAGGGGAGCACGGTGCCCGGCAGGTCGGGGCCCTGCGCGAGGCCGGCCGCGGTGACGACGCCGCCCCAGCGGGTCTGGGCGAGCACGTTGACGAGGGTCGCGCTGCCGACGCTGTCGACCGCGCCCGCCCAGCGGATGCGCTGCAGCGGCTTCCCCGGCTCGCCGAGCTCGGAGCGGTCGATCACGTCGGCGGCGCCGAGCGCGCGCAGCCGGTCGCCGAGCTCGTCGACGCGTCCGGTCGACGCGACCACGCGGTGGCCGAGGCGGGCGAGGATCGCGACGGCGACGGATCCGACCCCGCCGCCCGCGCCCGTGACGAGCACGTCGCCGGACCCTGGCTCCACGCCGCCGCGCTCGAGCGCGAGCACCGAGAGCATCGCCGTGAAGCCCGCGGTGCCGATGGCGGCGGCGCGGGCGGCGGTGATCCCGTCGGGCACGCGCACGAGCGCATCGGCGGGCACGCGCACGCGCTCGGCGAGCCCGCCGTCGCGGCTCTCGCCGAGGCCGGCGCCGTTGAGGACGACCAGGTCGCCGGGGGAGAAGGCGTCGGATCCGCTCGCCGCGACCGTGCCCACCGCGTCGATGCCGGCGACGAGCGGGCTGGTGCGCGCGATGCCGGGCCGGCCGCCGAGCAGCATGCCGTCCTTGTAGTTGACGCTGGAGAAGAGGACGTCGAGCACGACCTCGCCGTCGCCGGGGCCGGCGGCGCCGCCCGTCGCCTGCTCGTCGGGGAGGTCGCGCAGCGCGACCTCGATGCCTGTCGTGCCGTCGTCGGCGACGGTCTGCTCGGCCACGAGCGCGCGGTACGTCATGCCGTCACGCTACCCGGGGTGGTCGGGCGACGCGAGCGAGGGCGGCCGCCGGGGTCTGCCGAGGATCAGCCGAAGAGGATCGCGGCCTCGTCGTAGCGGTGCTGCGGCACGGTCTTCAGGCGGCGGAGCGCCTCCTCGAAGCCGACGTGCACGATGTCGGTGCCGCGGAGCGCGACCATGCGGCCCCAGTGGCCGTCGCGCACGCTGTCGACCGCGGCGAGGCCGAGGCGCGTCGCGAGCACGCGGTCGTACGACGACGGGGTGCCGCCGCGCTGGATGTGGCCGAGGGTCGTGGCGCGGGTCTCGATGCCCGTGCGCTCCTCGATGATGGGCGCGATCTGCTCGCCGATGCCGCCGAGCCGCGGGCGGCCGAAGGCGTCGAGCCCGCGCTCGCCGTGCGCGTCGGACGCGTGCTCGGGGATGAAGCCCTCCGCGACGACGACGAGCGGCGCGCGCCCGCGATCGTAGGCCGAGCGGACCCATCCGATGATCTCGTCCATGCTCGTCTTCTGCTCGGGGATGAGGATCGCGTGCGCGCCCGCGGCCATGCCGGAGTGCAGCGCGATCCAGCCGACGTGGCGGCCCATGACCTCGGCCACCATGCAGCGGCTGTGGGAGTCGCCCGTCGTGCGGAGGCGGTCCATGGCGTCGGTCGCGATCTGCACCGCGGTGTCGAAGCCGAACGTGTAGTCGGTCGCGTCGAGGTCGTTGTCGACCGTCTTCGGGACGCCGACGATCTTGAGGCCCGCGTCGGTGAGGCGCTTCGCGGCCGCGAGCGTGCCCTCGCCGCCGATGGCGAGGATCGCGTCGATGCCGAGGCGGTCGAGGTTCTCCTGGATCCGCTCCACGCCGCCGTCGCCCTCGAACGGGTTCGTGCGGCTGGTGCCGAGGATCGTGCCGCCCTGCTTGCCGATGCCCTGGATGTCGCGGCGCGCGAGCGGCATGACGTCGCCGTCGACGACGCCCCGCCAGCCGTCGCGGAAGCCGACGAACTCCTGCTTGTGGATGGTCGTTCCCTTGAGCACCGCCCCGCGGATGACCGCGTTGAGTCCGGGGCAGTCTCCGCCTGAGGTGAGGATTCCTATGCGCACACGTCCATCATGGGGCACGCGTCCGCGAGACTGGGTGAATGGATCCCGCCCCCGACGGCCGCTCGCGACCCGCGTCCCCCGAGACGGGCGACCTCGACCGCCTCGCGCGTCGCGCCCACGGCCTCGTGCGCGAGGGCGCGCGGGCGATCCTGGCCATCGCGGGCAGCCCCGGCGCAGGCAAGACGACCCTCGCGCGGGCGCTCGTGGCACGGGTCGACGCGATGGCGGGCCACGGCACCGCGGCGTACGTGCCCATGGACGGCTTCCACCTCGCCAACGCCACGCTCGACCGGCTGGGGCGCCACGACCGCAAGGGCGCGATCGACACGTTCGACGGCTGGGGCGTGCTGGCGCTGGTGCGGCGGATCCGCGCGGAGACGGACCACGCGGTGTACGCGCCGTCGTTCGACCGGGCCGTCGACGAGGGCGTCGCGGGCGCCGTCGCGGTGGATCCCGGCATCCGCCTCGTCGTGGTCGAGGGCAACTACCTGCTCGTCGACGACGGCCCCTGGGCGCTGCTCCGCGCGGAGTTCGACGAGGCCTGGTTCTGTGCGACGCCGGGCGACGAGCGGTTCGCGCGGCTCGTCGAGCGGCACACGGCCGGCGGGCGGGCGCCGAGCGCCGCCGCGGCGTGGGCCCGCGACGTCGACGGCGTCAACGCGCGCCTCATCGAGGGGACCCGCGGCCGCGCCGACCTCGTGGTGGACGGCACCGCCGCGACGGTGCGCGACGCGGCCGACGCGTAGCGCCGCGCGCGGACGCGGATCAGAGCTCGATGGTGCGACTCACGTGACGTGCTGCCGCTCGATGAACGCCCCCATGCCCGGCACCGTGAAGGCCACCATCCCGTGCTCCGGCGCGTAGACGAGCCCCTTCGCGATGAGGCTCGCCCGGACGGGGCCGAAGCTCCTGACCGGTCGTCCGAGACGAGCGGCGACCTCCCCTGACGCGCTCCCGGAGTCGCCGTCCACAGCCAGCGCCCGGAGGTAGTCCTGCTCGGCGCGGGTCGCTCGATCCCACCGCGCGCGGAAGAACCCGGTGTCGAGCGACGCTCTGCCCGTGGCCGCTCCGACCCGCGCCGACACGAGGTCGATGGCCTCTCCCTCGGCCGCGTTCCAGGTGTCCTGGCCCAGCTGTTGGAGGAAGTAGGGGTATCCGCCGCTCTCCCGCGCGATCAAGGCCGCGGCCTCGTCGGCCCAGCGCACGCCCTCGCCCGCGGCCGGCTGCGTCAGCGCAGCGAGCGCCCCCTCGTCATCGAGGGCCTCGATCCGCTCGTAGTCGAACCGCTCCGCATAGGACTTCGCCTCGGCGAGGACGCGCGGCAGGCTGGGCAGGCCTGCGAAGGCGAAGACGACGGCCCAGCCATCCTGGGCGGCCGCGTGTGCGATGGCGCACATCGCGGTGGTCTCCTCCGAGGAGAGGTCCTGCGCCTCGTCGATGAGGATCGCGAGTCCGACGCCGTCCTCCGCCGCGCCGTCCGCGATGTCGTGCACGAGCTTGCGCAGGTCGGTCTCGAGCGCTCCCGTATCCGCCCCGCCTCCCGCGACGCCGGAGAGGTCGAGCCCGAAGTTCCACGTGCCCGACGAGTCGTAGGACGCGCGGAAGGAGAGCGCCGTCTTCAGCGCCTTCAGGAGGCGGCTTCCCGCCGACGGCCGGGCGGCATCGGTCAGGGGACCGTGGAGCGCCTCTCCCAGGGCTTCGCGGAGGGACCGATCGGCTCCGGCCTCCACCTGCGCGACGATCCAGTCGCGTCGCACCGCCTGCCGTCGGTACTCGGAGAGGAGCACCGTCTTGCCCACCCCACGCAGGCCGTACAGGACGACCGGCTGCGCGCCCGTGCCGCGCTCGAGACGGGCGAGAGCGATGCCCCAGCGCTCCATCGGTCGATCGCGGCCGACGAGGGCCGCGGGCTTGCGACCTGCGCCGGGGACGTAGGGATTGGTGACCGGGTCCATTCGCACCTCGACTAGTGATGTATGGGGCTGACTAGCGGAATGCTATACCTCGCCATACATCGGTAGCCCTCGTCCGGGGCCGGCCGTCGGCGGCCGTGCGTAGCCTGAGGGGATGGACCAGGGCGGCGCGGAGGTGACGGCACCCGACGCGCGCACGACCTACGTGCCCGACCGCGAGGTCGACCTGCGGCTCGTGCTGCGCCCGCTGTTCCGCGGGGTCGTGGATCCGACCTGCCGCTGGGATCCGGCCCCGCCCGGCTCCCGCCGCGTCGGCGTCTGGCGCACGGCCCGCACGCCGCTCGGGAACGCGTCGCTGCGGCTGGATCCGCGGCCCGACGGCGGCGTCGACGCGCGCGCCTGGGGCCCCGGGGCCGAGTGGGTCGTCGACGGCGTGCCCGAGCTCCTCGGCGAGGGCGACGACTGGTCCGGCCTCGACGTCTCCGCGCATCCGCTCCTCCGCGACGCGCGCCGACGGCTGCCCGCGCTCCGTCTCATGCGCACGAACCACGTCTTCGAGGCGATGGCGTCCGCGGTGCTCGAGCAGAAGGTCACGGGGCTCGAGGCCCGGCGGGCGTGGCGGCAGCTGATCCTCGCGCACGGCGAGCCCGCGCCCGGCCCCGTGCCCGCGGGCATGCGCGTGCTGCCGTCGCCCGAGCGCTGGCGGCTCATCCCGTCGTGGGAGTGGCACCGCGCGGGCGTGGATCCGAAGCGGTCGCGCACGCTCATCGCCGTGGCGACGTCGGCGGCGGGCCTGGAGCGGACGCTGGCGCTCGGGCGGGGGAGCGAGGAGATCACCCGGCGGCTGCGGTCGATCCCGGGCGTCGGGATCTGGACGGCGGCGGAGACCACGCAGCGCGCCCACGGGGATCCGGACTCCGTGAGCGTCGGCGACTACCACGTGCACGACATGGTCGGGTGGGCGCTCGTCGGCCACCCGGTCGACGACGACGGGATGCTGGAGCTGCTCGAGCCGTGGCGCGGGCACCGTCAGCGGGTGATGCGCCTCATCGAGGCGAGCGGGTTCCGGAAGCCGCGCTTCGGCCCGCGGATGACGGTGCAGGACCATCGCGCGCACTGAGCCATCGCGCGCACCGGGTCACCAGGCGCACTGGGCGACGAGCGGCCGACGGCCGCCCGTCGGATCAGCTGTCGGCCGCGATGCCCTGGGGCAGATCCGCGCCGGCCTTCGTGAGCGCGTCCACGAGGTCCTGCCCGGCGACGGTGGTCACGATGTCGCCCTGGATCCGCAGCGTCGGGGTGCCCGTGACGCCGGCGGAGGTCGCGTCGGAGGTGTTGCTCGTGATCCACGACGAGTACCTGCCCTCGGCCACGCAGGTGCGCGCCGCGTCCGCCGTGACGCCCTGGGTGGTGAGCCAGGTGACGAAGTCGGCGTGGGTCCACGAGTCGGTGATGGTGGAGTGGTTGTCGAACAGGGCCGAGTGCACGGCCGGCCACTTGTCGGGCTCCTCGGCCAGCACGCACGCGGCGGCGCTGCCCGCGACGACCCCGTACTTCGTGACGATCTGGATGGGGTGGTAGACGATGCGCACCTGGCCGGTGGCGGCGATCCGGTCGAGCAGGGGGCCGGTCTCGGCCTCGTACTGCGCGCAGTGGGGGCACGAGTAGTCCTCGAAGACGTCCATGGTGACGGGGGCGTCGGCCGCCCCGACGCTCACGCCGGTGGGCTCGGTCGCGATGCGCACCTGGTCGCCCGTGGACAGCGCGGCGGTCGTGTCCTGGACGGGGCCCGCGGCGCTCGCCGCCTGGGACTGCCCGAGGAGGTAGACGCCGCCGGCGATGGCCGCGATGACGATGACGAGGCCGCCCGCGACGGAGAACTGGGTGATGAGGCGGCGGCGCTTGCGGCGCCGGTCGTCGAGGGCCCTCTCGATGCGTGCCTTCTCGCGGATCGCGCGTACCTTCTCGTTCTCGTGCCGGGCCATGCCGACGATCCTAGGGATCCGCATGGCCGCGCTCCTGGGAGGCGCCACAGCGCCTCGTATGGATAGGCTCGGCGAGTGCCCGACGACGTGACGTACGTACCCCGCCTCCCCACCGGCCAGCAGCACGAGCTCACCGCGGAGGTGGACGGCCGCTCCCAGCGCATCGTGATCGCCGAGGTCGGGGCCGCGCTCCGCGTCCTCCAGGTCGACGGCACCGACCTCGTGCAGTCCTACCCGGACCACGCCCGGCCCCCCTTCTGCAGCGGGATCGTGCTCGCGCCCTGGCCCAACCGGATCCGCGACGGCGTCTGGGAGCACGGCGGCGTCACGCACCAGCTCGACATCACCGAGGTCGACCGCGAGAACGCGATCCACGGGCTGCTCCTGCACTCCCCGTACCGCCTCGTGGAGCGCCACGACGTGTCGATCACGCTGGCCGCCGACGTCCACCCGCAGCGCGGCTACCCCTTCGCCCTCGAGACGAGCGTGCGGTACGAGCTCACGGGCTCCGGTGTCCGCGTCACGCACGTGATCCGCAACGTCGGCGACGCCGACGCGCCCGTCGCCGTGGGGACGCACCCCTTCCTCCGCGTGGGCGACGTGCCCACCGAGGACCTCGAGGTCGTCATCGACGCGCCCACCCACATCGAGGTGGATCCCGTGCGCCTCAACCCCACCGGCGCGCAGACGCCGGTCGACGGCACGCGCTACGACCTGCGCCAGGGCGTGCGCGTGCGCGACGCGCAGCTCGACGACGCGTGGGCCGATGCCCGCGTGGTCGACGGCGTCACGCGCCACGGCGTCCAGGCCCCCGACGGCCGGCGCACCGAGATCTGGGCCGACGGCGAGTTCACCTACTGGCAGGTCTTCGTCACGCCCTGGTACCCCGTCGCCGACGGGCACGTGTGGGCGGTCGCGGTGGAGCCGATGACGGCACCGGCCGACGCCTTCAACTCGGGCGACGGCCTCATCACTCTCGAGCCCGGATCCGAGTGGTCCGGCACCTGGGGCATCGACCTGCACGACTGACCCCGTCCAGCGGCGACCGTCCGGCTGCCCGCCGGGAGCCGTGGTCGGAAACCGAAGCGATCCGGGACGCCTGGCGCGGACCGTCCTAGCGTCGGAGCATGACCGACACCAGCGCGACCACCGCAGCTCTCGACTCCATCACCGGCGTGCACCACGTGCGCCTCTCCGTCACCGATCTGGCCCGCTCGCGTGCCTTCTACGAGGGCGTGCTGGGCCTCACCCCCGCCATCGAGAGCGAGAGCGACCCGAGCGACGCGGCCGTGCGCGAGGATCCTGCCCAGTACTTCGGCGGCGTCATCTACGGCGTCGGCTCGCAGCTGCTCGGCCTCCGCCCCATCGCCGATGGCGGGGTCGCGTCCGACGGCGCCGCGTTCGACCCCGCGGCCCGCGGCCTCGACCACGTGAGCCTGCAGGTCGGCTCGCGCGACGACCTCGTGCGCGCCGCGGCGCTCTTCGCGGAGCGCGGCATCTCCCACGGCGAGGTCATCGACTTCCCCACGGGCATGTCGATCCTCTCCGTGCATGACCCGGACGACATCAACGTGGAGCTCGTCGTCGCGGGCTGATGCCCGCGCCTGCGTAACATTTCCCCCAGTGCCGAACAGGGCACGACACCGGTCGAGGAGGACGCGATGACGACGACGGATCCCCTGGCACTCGAGAGCCAGGTCTGCTTCCAGGCGGTGGTCGCGGCACGCACCGTGGTGGCCGTGTACCGGCCGATCCTCGAGCCGCTCGGGCTGACGCACACGCAGTACCTCGTGATGCTGGCGCTGTGGGAGCGCGACGACCGCTCGGTCTCGGGCCTCGGATCCACCCTGCAGCTCGAGCCCGCGACGCTGACGCCGCTGCTCAAGCGGCTGCAGGCCGCCGGGTTCGTCGACCGGGCCAGGAGCTCCGCGGACGAGCGGATCGTCGTGGTCTCCCTCACCGCAGCCGGCCGTGAGCTCCGCGAGCGGGCGCTCGACGTGCCCGCGCAGGCGGCCGCGCGCACCGGCATGACCGTCGCCGAGCTCGAGGCGCTGCGCGACGCGCTCGACGACGTGGTGGGGCGGCTCACGGGTGCGCTCGCGGATCCGGACGACGAGGCCGCCGCCTGATCCGGGCCGGGCGGCCGCCGCGACGGGTTCCTCAGCGGCCGACGTCGAACGCGGTCCAGCTCGCGTCGGTCAGGCGCGTCGCGCCGTCGACGGCCTCCACGGAGAGGCCCGCGCCGGCGAGCGTCCCGACCGTCGCGCTCGTGAGGACGGCGGCGTCGCCGTCGACGAAGGCCTCGAGCGTGCGGTCGTCGAGGACGAGGTCGAGCGTGACCGGATCCCCGGCCGCCGCGTCGGGCAGCGGCGCGGTCGACACCCGGTCGTAGGCGTCCGGCATGAGCCCGTCCGGGTCGTCGTCGCGTACGACGAACGCCTGCCGCCTGGCCGCGTCGAAGCCGACCGTGACGGTGCCGCCCTCGGGGGAGGCGAGCCGCACGCGGGTCTCGCGCGCGGGATCCGCCGGGTCGGGCGTGAGCGTGAGGCGGAGGCGGGAGGGGCCGTCGGGGGCGTCGGCCAGCGGCGCGTCGGAGTCGACGCGCGCGTCCGGGATGGGACGGGCGTCGCCCTCGCGCCCGGCCAGCGCGTCGAGGGGGGTCGAGCGGAGGGCCCAGCCGTCGCCGTCGGGCACCAGCCGCAGCTCCCGCACGAGCGACTGGCCGCCGCCCGCGCCGCCGTCCCGGAGCGGCAGCCGGTCCGCGTAGTCCCAGCTGCTCGTCCAGCCCATCGCGTAGCGGCGGGTGGGGGCGGTGCCGTCGGCCGGATCCGCCCAGGTGACCGCCGCGTAGAGGTCGGCGCCCTGGTCGAGCCAGCGCGGGGTGTCGTCGTCGGTCGTGAAGCGCTCGCCGTCGAAGTCGCCGACCCAGTACGCGTAGCCCGTGCCGCGGCCCTGGGCGGCGCCGTTCGCGCCGACCCCGAGCACCCAGCGGACGCGGTCGGGCTCGTCCGCGCTCGCGATGGGGAACACGTCCGGGGTCTCCATCGTGCCGAGGTCGTCGCGCGCGAAGTCGGAGCGGTAGGTCCAGTGGATGAGGTCGGGCGACGTGTAGAAGCCGATGCGCCGGCCCTCCGCGAGCGCCATGCTCCAACGCCCGTGCGCGCCGTCCCACACGACCTTCGGGTCGCGGAAGTCGGGGCCGCCCGGGTTGTCCATCACGGGGTTCCGCGCGTAGGGCGCGAAGCGGTAGCCGCCGTCGGTGGAGTAGTAGAGGGACTGCCGCTGCACGCCGTCGGACTGCTGCGTGAGGATCGCGATCACCGTGCCGGCGCCGAGGCCGGACGTGTTCGCGGTGTCGACCACGACGCTGCCGGTCTCGGCGTCGCCGAGCGGGGTGTCGTACTTGTCGATCGCGACGCCCTCGTCGTGCCACGTGACCATGTCAGCCGACGTGTAGTGCCGCCACGAGGATCCGTTGCCGCCCGGGTGGTCGGCGTTGACGAGCGCGTACGCGTGCCAGACGCCGTCGAGCAGGAAGGGCCGCTGCGGGTCGTTCATGAACTCGCCGGACGGGCGGATGTGGATGCCGCCGTCGGCGGCGCGGGGCGCGGGCGGCGGGGGCGTCACGGGCCCGCGGTCGGCGCCCGTGATGCCGCGCACGGCGACGACGAGGGCGGCGACCAGGAGGATCGCGACGATCACGATGAGGGCGCGGGGGTGGCGGCGGGCGAGCAGCCGGACCCGGTCGCGCACGCGTCGCGCCGGCCCGGCGGCGGGCGGGCGCGACGGGGATGCGGTCATGTCGTCGGTCTCCTCGCGGTGGGCGATCGGGGGCAGACGGGTGGCGGAGCGGAGCGGGAGAGCATGCACCGCCGCACGACCGATCAGCGACGGTACCGGCTCGACGGGGCCGTGTCCACCCCGAACGGGAGACACGCCCGGGATTCGTCGCCGACCCCGTCCGGGGGCGCGCCACGCCCCCGCCACCCCCTAGGCTCCCCGACCGGGGGAGCGTGCACCGCGCGACGCGATCGGACTCATCGACACGAGAACGAGAGTGAGAACAGGTGACCAAGAGAATCAGGCGCGGGCTGTCCGCGTCCGCCGCGGCGACCCTGGTGGTGGCGTCCGCGCTGCTCGCCGGCGGATCCGCCCAGGCCGCAGGCACGACGCCACCGCGGCCTACCGTCCACACGCAGGAGGCGTACGCGCCGGAGGACGACTTCACGGCCCACTGGACCCGCGCGGACGCCAAGCAGATCGCCAAGCTGTCCGATCCGACCGCGGCGCCCCGGCAGAACTCCATGCCGGAGGCGCTGACCATGCCGCAGGTGCCGCAGGACTTCCCGTCCATGACCGACCAGGCCTACGTCTGGGACACCTGGCCCCTGACGGACTCGTCGGGCCAGACCTACAGCGTCGACGGCTACGACGTGATCTTCGCGCTCACGGCCCCGCGCACCCTGTCGTTCGACGACCGGCACACGTACGCCAAGATCGGCTACTTCACGCGGCCCACCGGGATCCCGGCGGAGCAGCGCCCGGAGAACGGCGGCTGGACCTACCAGGGGAACGTGTTCGAGGACGGCGTGACGGACGGGATCTTCCCCGACCAGTCGTTCTCGCAGCAGGCCGAGTGGTCGGGATCCGCGCGGATCATGGCCGACGGCACGGTCAAGCTGTTCTTCACCGACGTCGCGTTCTACCGCGACGCGAAGGGCCAGGACGTGAAGCCCGCGGACCCGGTCATCTCGCTCAGCCAGGGGCGCGTCGAGAAGGTCGACGGCGCGGTCGCGCTGAAGGGCTTCGAGACGGTGACCCCGCTGCTGCGCCCCGACGGGCAGAAGTACCAGACCAACGAGCAGAACTGGTCCACCAACTTCCGCGACCCGTTCACGTTCACGGATCCGGACCACCCGGGCAAGACCTACATGGTGTTCGAGGCCAACGTCGCCGGGAAGCGCGGCGAGCAGCGGTGCGATGCGGCCGACCTCGGCTACCGGAAGGGCGACCCCGCGGCGGAGGACCCGAAGGAGGTGACCGCGAGCGGTGCGAACTACCAGATGGCGTCCATCGGCCTCGCGGTCGCGGACGACGCGGACCTCACGAAGTGGCACTACCTCGATCCGCTGCTCGAGTCGGCGTGCGTGACCGACCAGACCGAGCGGCCCGAGGTGATGATCGAGAACGGCAAGCACTACCTGTTCACGATCAGCCATCGGTCCACGTTCGCCAACGGCATCGACGGCCCCGAGGGCGTGTACGGCTTCGTGGGCAACGGCCTGCGGAGCGACTACAAGCCGATGAACGGCGGATCCGGCCTCGTGCTCGGCAACCCGACGAACCTGAACTACGCGGGCGGCACCGCGTACGCGCCCGACTACAACCAGACGCCGGGCGCGTTCCAGGCGTACTCGAGCTACATCCTCCCGGGCGGGCTGGTGGAGTCGTTCATCGACGCCGTCGGCTCGAAGGAGTCCTTCCGCCGTGGCGGGACGCTCGGGCCGACGGTGAGGCTCGAGTTCGACGGCGACACCTCCGAGCTCGACCGGGGCTACGGCAAGGGAGGGCTCGGCGGGTACGCCGACATCCCGACGACCCGCGCGTTCGACCCGGCGCACCCGCCGCAGTAGGCGAGGCGCGGCGACGGCGGCCCCTCCGCCGTCGCCGCGTCCTCCCGGGCCGCTCCTCTACACTCGCTGTCGATGCCCGCCCCGTCCCCGAACCCGATCCCGCCGCGCGTCCAGCGCGTGATCCGGGGGCTCGCCGCATCCACCACCGCCACGTTCGTGGCCGCCCTCTTCCACGAGGCCGGCGGCGGGGCCGCTCCCGCGTGGGGCGTCGTGGCGTTCGGGCTCGCGCTCGCGTCGCTCGCGGCCATCGCGCTCGCCGGCACGCGCACCGCGCTGTGGCGCCTCGTCGCCGCGGTGGGCGTCAGCCAGCTCCTCTTCCACGGCCTGTTCACGGCGGCGGGCGACGCGACCGGGGCGTCCGTCGCGGCGGATCCGCACGCGGGCATGGGGCACGGCGCGTCGGCGCTGGCGATCCCGGGCCTCGACGCCGTCCCCTCGGGCGCAGGCGGCGCGATCGCCCCCGGCATGCTCCTCTCGCACGGCGCCGCCCTCGTCGTCACCGTGCTCGCGCTGCGGCACGGCGAGGCGGCCATCCGCGCGCTCGTCCAGGCCACCGGCCTCCGGGTCGTGCTCGCCCTCGCGATCCCGTTCCTCCGGCCCGAGGGGCGGCGCGACACCGCGCTCGCCCGGGCTGTCCGCGCGCCGCTGGC
>NZ_JAAVCB010000075.1:0-35733 GCF_014802555.1 Clavibacter sp.
CACCGGGCCGACGCGCTTGACCCCTTCATCGAGCACTACAACACTGAACGAATCCACTCAAGCCACGGGCTCACGCCCGCGGCCCGAGTGTCACCAACGTCATGACCCAGTACAGCTAGGATCGACGGCACAGGCGCCGATCCGGCCATCACCGGGGAGCCTTCGGAAGAAAGCCCGGGACGACCGGGCGAGTAGAACCGAACGGGTCGGGCCCGTCATCGCCTTCAGGAGAGTGGTCGCGCATCGCGCGGCAAGCGGGGTGGTACCGCGCTCGGGGATCCGGGCGTCCTCGCGGAGATCCCCATCGCCGCAGGAGATGCCATGACCTACCCCCGTCCCGTCCCTGACGACCCGAGCGCCCCCGACCAGGTCGCCGCGAGCCCGCGCTTCCCGGACGTCGAGAAGGGCATCCTCGCGTTCTGGAAGCGCGATGACACGTTCCGCGCCTCCGTCGAGCGCCGCGAGGGGTGCGACGAGTGGGTCTTCTACGACGGCCCGCCCTTCGCCAACGGCCTGCCGCACTACGGGCACCTGCTGACCGGCTACGCGAAGGACGCCTTCCCGCGCTTCCAGACCATGCGCGGCAAGCAGGTCCACCGCCGCTTCGGCTGGGACACGCACGGCCTCCCCGCCGAGCTCGAGGCGATGCGCCAGCTCGGGATCACCGAGAAGAGCGAGATCGAGGAGATGGGCGTCGAGGAGTTCAACGCCGTCGCCCGCCGCTCGGTGCTCGAGTACACGGGCGAGTGGGAGGACTACGTCACCCGCTCCGCCCGCTGGGTCGACTTCGAGGACGACTACAAGACGCTCGACCTCGACTTCATGGAGTCGGTCATCTGGGCGTTCAAGCAGCTGCACACGAAGGGCCTCGCCTACGAGGGCTTCCGCGTGCTGCCCTACTGCTGGCACGACCAGACCCCCCTGAGCAACCACGAGCTGCGGATGGACGACGACGTCTACCGCATGCGCCAGGACCAGTCCGTCACGGTCACGTTCCCCCTCGTCGGCGCCAAGGCGGAGTCGCTCGGCCTCACCGCCGTGCGCGCGCTCGCCTGGACGACCACGCCCTGGACCCTCCCGACGAACATGGCGCTCGCGGTCGGGCCCGACATCGTCTACGCCGTCGTCCCCGCCGGCCCCGCGGGCGCGCCCGACTCCGAGGCGCCCGACGCGCTGCCCCGCGAGTCGTCGGTGCGGCTCGCGGCCGAGGTGCTCGGATCCGAGTACCTCATCGCCCAGGACCTGGTGGGGAACTACGCCAAGGACCTCGGCTACGCGTCCGCGGAGGATGCCCGCGCCGCCGTCTCCCGCACCGTGCTCGGCCGCGAGCTCGAGGGCGTCGCGTACGACCGGCTCTGGGACTTCTACGCCGACACCGAGGTCTTCGGCACCGAGAACGCGTGGCAGGTGCTCGTCGCCGACTACGTCACGACCACCGACGGCACCGGCATCGTCCACCAGGCACCGGCCTACGGCGAGGAGGACCAGCAGGTCTGCGCCGCCGCCGGGATCCCCGTGATCTTGTCGCTCGACGAGGGCGGCCGCTTCGTCGACAGCGTCCCCGAGGTCGCGGGCGAGCTGTGGTCGGACGCCGGCAGGACCCTCACGCGCATGCTCAAGGCGCAGGGCCGCCTGATCCGCCAGGCCAGCTACGAGCACTCCTACCCGCACTGCTGGCGCTGCAAGAACCCGCTCATCTACAAGGCGGTCTCCAGCTGGTTCGTGCGCGTCACCGACTTCCGCGACGACATGGTGCGCCTCAACCAGGACATCGAGTGGACGCCGGAGAACGTCAAGGACGGCCAGTTCGGCAAGTGGATCGGCAACGCCCGCGACTGGTCCATCTCGCGCAACCGGTTCTGGGGCAGCCCCATCCCCGTGTGGAAGAGCGACGACCCCGCGTACCCGCGCATCGACGTGTACGGCAGCCTCGACGAGCTCGAGGCGGACTTCGGCGTGCGGCCGACCGACCTGCACCGCCCGTTCATCGACGGGCTCACGCGCCCGAACCCCGACGACCCGACCGGTCGCTCCACCATGCGCCGCATCGAGGACGTGCTCGACGTCTGGTTCGACTCGGGATCCATGCCCTTCGCGCAGGTGCACTACCCGTTCGAGAACCGCGAGTGGTTCGACGCGCACAGCCCGGCGGACTTCATCGTCGAGTACATCGGCCAGACCCGCGGCTGGTTCTACACGCTGCACGCGCTGTCGACCGCGCTGTTCGGGCGGCCGGCGTTCTCGAGCGTCGTCAGCCACGGCATCGTGCTCGGCAACGACGGCCAGAAGATGTCGAAGTCGCTCCGCAACTACCCGGACGTGAACGAGGTGTTCGACCGCGACGGATCCGACGCCATGCGCTGGTTCCTCCTCGCGAGCCCCGTGCTCCGCGGCGGCAACCTCGTCGTCACCGAGGAGGGGATCCGCGAGGGCGTCCGCCAGGTGCTGCTCCCGCTCTGGAGCACCTGGTACTTCTTCTCCCTCTACGCCAACTCCGCGCAGCCCGGCGGCTACGAGGCGCACCGCGACACGACGAGCGACGACGTGCTGGACCGCTACGTCCTGGCCCGCACCCGCCGCCTCGTCACCGAGGTCACGGAGCACATGACCGCCCTCGACTCGACGCTGGCCGCGGCCTCCCTCCGCGACTTCGCCGACGTGCTCACCAACTGGTACGTGCGCCGCAGCCGCGACCGCTTCTGGGCGGGTACGGAAGCCGGCGACACGCGCGCGTTCGACACCCTGTACACGGTCCTCGAGACCGTGACGCGCGTCGCCGCGCCGCTGCTGCCGCTCGTGTCCGAGCGGATCTGGAAGGACCTCACGGGCGGGCGCAGCGTCCACCTGGAGGACTGGCCCGAACCCGACGACCTGCCCGCGGACGACCGCCTCGTCGAGGTGATGGACCGGGTCCGTCAGGTCGCCTCGACCGCGCTCTCGCTCCGCAAGCAGTCCGGCCTCCGCGTGCGCCAGCCGCTCGCGCGCCTGACGGTCGTGAGCGACGACGCCGACGGCCTCGCGCGCTTCGAGGACATCCTGCGCGACGAGCTCAACGTCAAGGCCGTGGCCGTCGAGGAGCTGACGCCGACGAGCGCGGCGGACGCCGGCATCACGCGCCGCCTCACGGTGAACGCGCGCGTCGCCGGGCCCCGCCTCGGCAAGGGCGTGCAGCAGGTGATCCAGGCCGCCCGCGAGGGCGACTGGACGGAAGTCGACGGCGAGGTCGTCGCGGGCGGCACGCCGCTCGTGGCCGGCGAGTACGAGCTCGTGCTGGAGGTGGCCGGTGACCGCGCCGACCAGGCGCTCGCGCTCCTGCCGGGCGGCGGGTACCTGCTGCTCGACACCGCGCTCACGCCCGAGCTCGAGGCCGAGGGGCTCGCGCGCGACGTGGTGCGCAACGTCCAGGACGCGCGGAAGGGCGCGGGCCTCGACGTGAGCGACCGCATCTCCCTCGTGATCCGGCTGGACGCGGCGGGCGCGGAGCAGGCGGAGCGGTTCCGCGACCTCATCGCCCGTGAGACCCTGGCGGTGGCGCTGCGGATCGACGCGGACGCACCGGCGGATCCGGACCCCGGCATCACCGTCGGCGGCGGATCGCCCCTGTACATCGAGGTGGAACGAGCATGAGCGACCAGCAGGGCGGACGCCCCTTCGACGACGACCCGGACGACGTCCGGCGCGACGACGACTTCGAGCCCGAGACGGACGAGGGCGTCGACGCCGCGGCGCGCGCGCTCGATCCCGACGTCGACGGCCTGAGCGACGACCAGCTCTTCGCCGACGACGCGGCCGAGCTCCGCCGCGAGGCCGAGCAGTCGATCGTCGCCGGCCGCGAGGTCGACGACGAGAACTACTTCGAGCGCGAGGGCGACGCCGTGTACCAGGCGCTCCTCGCGCGGGTGGGGGAGCAGGCGCCGCAGCCGCGCCTGTCCGCGACCCGCCGCGTCGTGGAGCTGCTCGGCGACCCCCAGCGGGCCTACCCGATCGTCCACGTCACGGGCACCAACGGGAAGACGTCGACGAGCCGGATGACGGAGAGCATCCTGCGCGCGGCCGGCCTCCGCACGGGCCTCTTCACGAGCCCGCACCTCGTGCGCTTCAACGAGCGCATCGTCGTCGACGGCCTGCCGATCAGCGACGAGGCGCTCAGCCGCAACTGGGCCGACGTCGAGCCCTTCATCGACCTGGTCGACCGGGAGCTCGTCGCCGCGGGGGAGGAGCCCGTCACCTTCTTCGAGGCGCTCACGGTGCTCGCGTTCGCGTCCTTCGCCGACGCGCCCGTCGACGTCGCCGTGATCGAGGTCGGCATGGGCGGCGAGTGGGACAGCACCAACGTCGGCGACGGCCAGGTCGCGGTCTTCACGCCCGTGTCGCTCGACCACACGCAGCGGCTGGGATCCACCGTCGCGGAGATCGCGCGCACCAAGTCCGGCATCGTGAAGCCCGCCGCGGACGTCGTCTCGAGCGCCCAGCTGCCCGAGGTCGTGGCCGAGCTCACGCGCGCGGCCGAGCTCACCGAGTCGACGTGGTCGATCGAGGGCGAGCGGTTCCGCCTCCTCGACACCACCCTCGCGGTCGGCGGCCAGGTCATCAGCGTCCAGGGGCTCGCGGGCACGTACCGCGACGTGTTCCTGCCGATGTTCGGCGCGCACCAGGCGCAGAACGCCGCGGTCGCGATCGCCGCGGTCGAGTCGTTCCTCGGCGGCGGCGACCACGCCATCCACGACGACGTGCTCGCGGAGGGCCTCGCCACCGCGACGAGCCCGGGCCGCCTGCAGGTCGTCGGCACCGAGCCGACCGTGCTGGTCGACGCGGCGCACAACCCCGCCGGTGCCGCATCGCTCGCGGCCGCGCTGCCCGTCTACTTCACCTTCGACCGCGTGACCGCCGTCATCGGCGTGCTCGAGGGCAAGGACGCGGAGGGCATCGTGCGCGAGCTCGCGCCCGTGGTCGACCACTTCATCGTCACGCGCTCCACGTCCGAGCGCTCGGTGGATCCCGACGAGCTCGCCCGCGTCGTCGTCGGCGTCGTCGGCCGCGACCGCGTCACGGTCGAGCCCGACCTCCGCACCGCCCTCGAGGACGCGCGCGACTCCGCGGGCGAGACCGAGAAGGGCGCGGCGCTCGTCTCCGGCTCGATCCTCCTCGTCGGCGAGGCCATCGCGCACGCCGCCGACGAGGGCTGGAAGACCGCGTGAGCGCCGACGGCCGTCCGGCCCGCACGCGCCGACCGCGCCCGCCCCGCACGACGGTCGAGATCCTCGGGTCCATCGTCATGGGCTTCCAGGTCATCGTCGTGTTCCTGGCGAGCCTCGTCGCGTTCGGCCTCGCGGCGCTGCCCGCCATGCCGGCGCTCGGCGGCGGCGCGCTGCTCGTGCTCGCGATGCTCGCCGTGGTCGGCACGCTCCGTACGCCGCTCGGCATCCGCGCCGGCTGGGTCGTGCAGGTGCTGGTCGTCCTCACCGGCTTCGTGCTGCCCGCGATGTTCGCGGTCGGCGGGTTCTTCCTGCTGCTGTGGATCTACGCCATGGTGCAGGGGGCCCGCATCGACCGCGAGAAGGCAGCCGCGCGCGGCGCGTGGGAGCAGGCCATGCTCGACGAGCAGGCCGCCACGCAGCCCGACGCAGCGGACCGCCCCGGCGACGACCGCCCGACCGCCCACCGACCGACCACCGAGCCGCCGGCTCCCACCCCGTAGGAGGCACCCATGTCCGCTCCCGTCCAGGAGACCCTCGTCCTCGTCAAGCCCGACGGTGTCGCCCGCGGCCTCACCGGCGAGATCCTCCGCCGCATCGAGGCCAAGGGCTACCAGATCGTCGACCTCCGCATGGTGCAGGCCGAGCGCGCGCTGCTCGAGCAGCACTACGAGGAGCACCAGGGCAAGCCGTTCTACGAGCCGCTCGTCGAGTTCATGGAGTCGGGCCCGATCGTCGCGGTCCGCGTCGCTGGGAACCGCGCCATCGAGGGCTTCCGCTCGCTCGCCGGCACGACCGACCCGACGGGCGCCGCTCCCGGCACGATCCGCGGCGACCTCGGCCGCGACTGGGGCCTCGCGGTCACGCAGAACCTCGTGCACGGCAGCGACTCGCCCGAGTCCGCCGCGCGCGAGCTCGCCCTCTGGTTCTAGGGTCCGCACGACGAGAGGGGCCGACCGGATGACCGGTCGGCCCCTCTCGTCGTCCCGGCGGCTCAGCCGAGGAGCGTCGGGATGAGGGCAGGGAACGTGGAGACGATCGCGACCACGATGATCGCGTAGTCGAGCACCACGACCGCCCAGGTGTAGGGCGCCACGGCATCGGCGGCCCGGCGGATCCCGGCGGGCAGCGGCAGCAGCCCCGCGCGTGCGGTCGCCGACAGCGTGCCCCACCACAGCGGGATCATCGCGCTCCACACCAGGAGGCAGTAGGGGCAGAGCGCGCCGATGACGAAGACGCTCTGGGCGAAGAGCCACGTCACGAAGACCCAGCCCGCGAACGTCCCCAGCGCGAACAGGGTCCAGAACCAGCGCGCGAACCGGGCACCCGCGAACAGCGCCATGCCGATCACGATCGGCACCACGAACGCGGCCACGCCGATGAGCGGGTTGGGGAAGCCGAACAGCGAGCCCTGCGGCGACTCGATCACGGTGGCGCAGGAGATGAACGGGTTCACGTCGCAGGAGAGCGACGCGCCCGGGTTCTCGAGGAGGTGCAGCCGGTCGAGCACGAGGACGAACGCGCCGATCCAGCCGACGACGCCCGTGACGACGAGCAGGACGGCCAGCGAACGGGGGTGCGCGGGGGCCCGGGTGGCGGTCATGCGGCGATCATGGCAGACGGGGGAGCGCCGACCCTGACGGCCCGGTGGGCGTCGGCGTGCGATACTGGCAGGCAGGTCGACCCGCCGCGCGGGACGACCACCATGAAGAGTCTTTCCCGGGGCAGACCCGGGCCGCACGGCACGTCCGGCGGCGGATAGCCAGTTCCGTACCAGTGCGCACGACCGAAGCCTCGGGCCGGACGTCGCAGACCAGGATCGACGGAGAACCGCGCACGCGGGGATCCACTCGGAGAGCTACCGGGGTACGGCGCGGCCGTACCGACCGGTTGAGGAGTGCACCAGAGATGGTGGAGAGAGACGAGAACACCGGCAGGAGGCGTCCCAGCCTCTTCGAGCGGCTCACGGGCCGCCGCGCCGAGCCGACCGCGGCGACGGGGACCGGCGGCACGCCCGCCCTCCCCGCGACCGCGACCCCCGAGGCGAGCGGCACGTCCGCCGCCTCCGAAGCGAAGGGCCACACCCTGAACGAGAACGACGACACCCAGTCCATGCCCGACGAGATGGAGGCGCCGGTCGTCCGTCGCTCCCGCCGCGCGAGCACCGCCGCATCCGCGCCCGCGGTCGCCCAGCCGGACGACGCCAGCGTCGACGCGTCCGCCTCGGCACCCGCGTCCACGGACGACGCCGACACGGAGGCTCCCGCGGCTCCCGCCGCGCGCGCACCCCGGAAGCGCGCACCGCGCAAGGCCGCCGTCGCCGCGGACGTCGAGCAGGACGCGCCCGTGTCCGGCATCCCCGATCCGGACGTCGGCATCCCCGACGCCGCGGTCGCCGAGCCCGCGGTCGACGAGCCCGCCGCGACGGAGCCCGTCGTCGAGGCGCCCGCCGCCCCGGCCCGCACCGTGCCGTCCCTCTCCGTGTTCTTCCAGGCCCCCGACATCGCGCCGCTGCCTCCCCGCCGCGAGCGGGACGACCGCCGGGACGACCGCCGCGATGACGCGCGCGACGAGGACGACGACCTCGACCTCGACCGCGACGAGCGCCCGTCGCGCTCCCCGCGCCGCGGCGGACGCGGACAGGACCGCGGCCAGGAGCGCAGCACCGGTCGTGACGGCCGTGGCCGCGACACCCGCGACGACGACCACGACGACGAGGACGACTCCCCGTCGGTCCGCCGCCGCGCGCGCCGCCGCTCCGGCGAGGAGGGCCGCGACGGCGACGACGCGCCCGGCACGGTCGTCAAGGTCCGCACGCCCCGCGAGCCCGAGCTCATCACCGAGCCGCAGCGCATCAAGGGATCCACGCGCCTCGAGGCCAAGAAGCAGCGCCGCCGCGACGGCCGCGACGCCGGCCGCCGCCGTCCCGTGCTCACCGAGTCGGAGTACCTGGCCCGCCGCGAGTCGGTCGACCGCAGCATGATCGTGCGCTCGCGCGACGGCAAGATCCAGATCGGCGTGCTCGAGGACCAGGTGCTCGTCGAGCACTACGTGGCACGCGCCGACGAGGCGTCCCTCATCGGCAACGTCTACCTCGGCCGCGTCCAGAACGTGCTGCCGAGCATGGAGGCCGCGTTCATCGACATCGGCCGCGGCCGCAACGCCGTGCTCTACTCCGGCGAGGTCGACTGGGAGGCCGCCAACGCCGACAAGGGCGGCGGCAGCCACGCGCGCCGCATCGAGGTCGCGCTGAAGCCCGGCGACCGCGTGCTCGTCCAGGTCACCAAGGACCCGGTCGGCCACAAGGGCGCCCGCCTCACGAGCCAGGTGAGCCTGCCCGGCCGCTACCTCGTCTACGTGCCCAACGGGTCCATGAACGGCATCAGCCGCAAGCTCCCGGACACCGAGCGTGCGCGCCTGAAGAAGACGCTGAAGGAGGTGCTGCCCGAGAACGTGGGCGTCATCGTCCGTACTGCGGCCGAGGGCGCGACCGAGGAGCAGCTGAAGCTCGACGTCGAGCGCCTCACGTCGCAGTGGGCCGAGATCAGCCGCCAGGTCGAGAAGGCGCAGGCGCCCGCGCTCCTGCACTCGGAGCCCGACCTGCTGCTGAAGATCATCCGCGACGTCTTCAACGAGGACTTCCGGGAGCTCGTGATCGACGGCGGCGACGCCCAGGAGATCATCGAGGGCTACCTGCGCGGCGTGGCGCCCGACCTCATCGACCGGGTGCAGGCGTACTCGGGCGAGAAGGACTCGTTCGACCACTACCGCGTCAGCGAGCAGATCGAGAAGGCGCTGGACCGCAAGGTGTGGCTGCCCTCCGGCGGATCGCTCGTCATCGACCGCACCGAGGCCATGACCGTGGTCGACGTCAACACGGGGAAGTTCGTCGGTTCCGGCGGCAACCTCGAGGAGACCGTCACCAAGAACAACCTCGAGGCCGCGGAGGAGATCGTCCGCCAGATGCGCCTGCGCGACATCGGCGGCATCATCGTCGTCGACTTCATCGACATGGTGCTCGAGACCAACCGCGACCTCGTGCTCCGCCGCCTGGTGGAGTGCCTCAGCCGCGACCGCACCAAGCACCAGGTCGCCGAGGTCACCTCGCTCGGTCTCGTGCAGATGACCCGCAAGAAGCTCGGTCTCGGGCTCCTCGAGTCGTTCTCCGAGAACTGCGAGACGTGCGCCGGGCGGGGGATCATCATCCACCACGACCCGCTCATGGCCCACAAGCAGACGCCGCAGGAGCCCGTGCAGGGCCAGGGTCGCCGTCGTGGCGGCAAGGGCCAGCAGGAGCACGGCACCGGCGGCGGGAACGGCAACGGGGGCGGTCGCGGAAACGGCGGCGGCCAGGCGCAGCAGCAGCAGCGCACGCCCGCGGCCAGCACCCACAGCATCACCGAGGACGCGCGCTCTGCCCTCGCGAAGATCGCCACGAGCACCATCCAGACGGTGAACGAGGCCATCGACCGGGTCGAGGACGTCGTGCGCACGCCGGACGAGACCACTGAGGCGGCCGCGCCCGCCGAGGGCGCGCCGGTCGCGGAGCAGCCGCGCGGCGACCGACCGCGACGGAGCCGAGGGGGCCGGGGACGTGCGTCGTCCGTCGTCGCCGATGCCACGGAGCAGCAGCCGCCGCAGGCGCCCGTCGCCGAGGACCCGTCCGCTCCCGCCGAGGACCCGACGCCGGCCGACGCGCCCGTCGAGGAGTCGGCGCGATCCACGCTCGAGCCGCGCGAAGCCATCCGCCTCGAGCCGGTGCAGATCCTCGACATCCCGGTCGCGAGCGCCCGCACGGCCCCGCGCCGCGTGAGCTCGGCCGACGCGGAGCAGCTCCTCGGCTCCGTGCTCGACGCGCTGCCGCAGCCCAAGGAGCCCGGCCAGGGGCGCTCGCGCAGCCGACGGGTCTCGACCCCGACGCTGACGACGCCGTCCCCGACCGACGACGCGAGCTGACGCGACGGCCGTCCCCGTGGCGGCCGCACGACGGAGGGCCCGGAGCGCATGCTCCGGGCCCTCCGTCGTCCGCTCGTCCGTCCCCGCCGTCAGGATCCGGGTGCGCGCCGCTCGCGCTGGGTGACCCGCAGCCCGCTCGCCTGCAGACGGCGCACGAGGTCGCGGTTGGAGACCGGCACGGCGCCGAGCACCACGAGCTCGGCGTGCCGCTCCTCCGGCACGTCGTAGTGGTCGCGGTCGAAGGCGCGCTCCGGGATCCCGGCGGCGCGGGCGAAGGCGTGCAGCTCCTCGAGCGACGCGTCGCTCACGAGGTGCGCCCAGAGCCGTCCGTGCGCGGGCCAGGCCGGTCGATCCAGGAGCACGTTCATCCTGCGAGCTTAGGCAGGCGACGCCGTCGACCGCGTCGAGCGGAGGATCCCCGGATGCCCGCGACGCGCCCGTCGCGCATGCACGAGGACGGCGATCGGCTCGCGTATGATCGATCGAGGACGCCGGGGGTCCGGAGTTTGACCCCTGTCCGGCGTTCCGGTAACGTGAGTCGCTGGCATGCGCCGATCCTCGAGGTCGTGCGCCTGCGGCAGACTTCCTCCAATGATTCGGGCCACAGGGCGTCAAGTCCCCAGTGAGTCAAGCCCGCGAGAGAAAACAGGTACGGAAAAGTGGTTTACGCAGTTGTGCGCGCCGGCGGTCGGCAGGAGAAGGTCGAGGTCGGGACCATCGTCACGATGGACCGGGTCAAGAACCAGCAGAGCGGCAAGGTCGTGCTCCCCGCGGTCCTGCTCGTCGACGGCGACACCATCACCACGGACGCCGCGAAGCTCGCCGACGTCACCGTCAGCGCCGAGATCCTGAATGACCTCCGCGGTCCCAAGATCGTCATCCAGAAGTTCAAGAACAAGACCGGGTACAAGAAGCGCCAGGGGCACCGCCAGGACCTCACGCGCGTCCAGGTCACCGAGATCAACTAGCACTGAGAACGCAGGGAGAAGCAGATGGCACACAAGAAGGGCGCGAGCTCTACCCGCAACGGCCGTGACTCGAACGCCCAGCGCCTCGGCGTGAAGCGCTTCGGCGGCCAGGTCGTCGGCGCCGGCGAGATCATCGTCCGCCAGCGCGGCACGCACTTCCACCCCGGCGTCAACGTCGGCCGTGGCGGCGACGACACGCTGTTCGCCCTCTCGGCCGGTTCGGTCGAGTTCGGCGTCAAGGGCGGCCGCAAGGTCGTCAACATCGTCGTCCCGGCCTAGCGCAGGCCGACAGCACGGACGCTGCGTCGGCACTGCCGCGCAGCACTTCAAGGGCGGGCCTCGGCCCGCCCTTGTCTGCGTTCCGCAGGGAACACCTCTAGAAGAAACGAGCGACAGCCATGGCGACATTCGTCGACACCGTGACCCTCCACCTGCGGGCGGGAAACGGCGGCAACGGCTGCGTCTCGGTCCGCCGCGAGAAGTTCAAGCCCCTCGCGGGAACGGACGGCGGCAACGGCGGCAACGGCGGGGACATCGTCCTTGTCGCGGACCCCCAGGTCACGACGCTGCTGGCCTACCACCGCGGGCCCCACCGGTCGTCCCGCAACGGCGGACCCGGCATGGGCGACCACCGCCACGGCACGCTCGGCGAGACGCTCGAGCTCCCCGTCCCCGTCGGCACCGTCGTCAAGGACGCCGACGGCAACGAGCTCGCCGACATGGCCACGCCCGGCATGCGCTTCATCGCCGCCGAGGCCGGCCAGGGCGGGCTCGGCAACGCATCGCTCGCCACCACGAAGCGCAAGGCCCCGGGATTCGCGCTGCTCGGCACACAGGGCTACGAGGGCGACGTCGTCCTCGAGCTGAAGGTCGTCGCCGACGTGGCGCTCGTGGGCTACCCGAGTGCCGGCAAGTCGAGCCTCGTGGCCGCCATCTCGGCCGCGAAGCCCAAGATCGCCGACTATCCCTTCACCACGCTTCACCCGAACCTCGGCGTCGTCGAGGTCGCGGACTCCCGTTACACGGTCGCCGACGTGCCCGGCCTCATCGAGGGCGCGAGCGAGGGCAAGGGCCTCGGCCTCGAGTTCCTCCGCCACGTGGAGCGCTGCTCCGCCCTCCTCCACGTGCTCGACTGCGCGACGCTGGATCCCGGCCGCGACCCCGTCTCGGACCTCGACATCATCCTCACGGAGCTCGCCGCGTACCCGGTGCCCGACGGCCAGGTGCCGCTCCTCGAGCGCCCGCAGCTCATCGCGCTGAACAAGATCGACGTCCCCGAGGCCCGGGAGCTCGCGGAGCTCGTGCGTCCGGAGCTCGAGGCCCGCGGATACCGCGTGTTCGACATCTCCACGGTCAGCCACGACGGCCTGCGCCAGCTGTCCTTCGCCCTCGCCGAGCTCGTCAAGGACGCCCGGACGAAGGCCGCCGAGGAGCCCGAGGCGCCGCGGATCGTGCTGCGTCCCCGAGCCGTCGACGAGAAGCCGTTCACCATCCGCGTCGACGGCGGCAGCTACGGCGACATCTACCGCGTCATCGGCACCAAGCCCGAGCGCTGGGTGCAGCAGACCGACTTCCGGAATGACGAGGCCGTCGGCTACCTCGCCGACCGCCTCGCCAAGCTCGGCGTCGAGGACGGCCTGTTCAAGGCTGGCGCGGTTGCCGGATCCAGCGTCGTCATCGGCGAGGGCGACGGCGTGGTCTTCGACTGGGAGCCCACCCTCACCTCCACCGCGGAGCTCATCACGAGCCCGCGCGGCGCCGACGCCCGCGTCGACCCCATCAGCCGCCGCACCAACCAGGCGCGCCGCGAGGACTACTTCGCCCGCATGGACGCCAAGGCCGAGGCGCGCGCGGAGCTCGTGCGCGAGGGCGAGGCGGGCCTCTGGGCGGACGAGGACGGGACCGGCCAGGACGGGACCGACGAGGACGCCACCACGGACGCGAAGGCGTAGCGGATGGGCACGGCCTCGCGCGCGGGCATTGCGTCCGCGCGGCGCATCGTCGTGAAGGTCGGCTCGTCCTCCATCAGCGGGGAGAACGCCGGGCAGATCGCGCCCCTCGTGGACGCGATCGCCGCCGCGCACGCGCGCGGCGCCGAGGTCGTGCTCGTGTCCTCCGGCGCCATAGCCACCGGCATGCCGTTCCTCCGCCTGGACGACCGCCCAGCAGACCTCGCCACCCAGCAGGCCGCGGCCGCGGTCGGCCAGAGCGTGCTGATCTTCCGCTACCAGGAGAGCCTCGACCGCTACGGGATCGTCGCGGGCCAGGTGCTGCTCACGGCCGGCGACCTCGCGGCCCCCGACCACCGGGAGAACGCGCAGCGCGCCATGGAGCGGCTGCTCGGGCTGCGGCTGCTGCCCGTCGTCAACGAGAACGACACCGTGGCGACGCACGAGATCCGCTTCGGCGACAACGACCGGCTGGCCGCCCTCGTGGCCCGGCTGGTGGACGCCGACCTGCTGCTCCTGCTCTCGGATGTGGACGCGCTCTACAGCCGCCCGCCGGAAGAGCCCGGTGCCCGGCGCATCGAGCACGTGGCGTTCGGCGACGAGCTCGAGGGCGTCGAGATCGGCAGCACGGGCACAGGCGTCGGCACCGGGGGAGCGGTGACCAAGGTCGCCGCCGCGCGCCTCGCAGCCGAGGCGGGCACGGGGGTCCTCCTCACGTCGACCGCGCAGGTCGCCGAGGCCCTCGCCGGCGCGCACGTCGGCACGTGGTTCGCGCCCCGCAGCTGACATCCATGTCGACCGTCGCGGCCGGGGGCCTGCCTAGGCTGCCGGTCATGCCCTCGAACGCCCCCGGCGCCTCCGCCGTCGTGCCCGCCATCCCGTCCAGCCCCGCCGAGGCGCTCCCGACCGAGGCGCTCGAACGGATCCTCGAGGCCGTCCGGACGGCGTCCACGTCCCTGGCCGCCAGCACCTCAGGCCAGCGCGACGCCGCGCTCGACGCCGTTTCGACGGCTCTCGTCTCCGCCGCGGACCGCATCGTCGACGCCAACGCCGACGACCTCGCCGCAGGTCGGGAGTCCGGGCTGGCCGCCGGCCTCCTCGACCGGCTGACGCTCGACGCCCGGCGCGTGGCGTCCCTGGCCGACGCCGTCGCGGGGATCCGCTCGCTCGACGACCCGCTCGGCCACGTCGTCCGCGGCCGCACGCTGCCGAACGGCCTGCTGCTCTCGCAGGTGCGCGTGCCCTTCGGCGTCGTCGGCGCGATCTACGAGGCCCGACCGAACGTCACCGTCGACATCGCGGCCCTCGCGCTCAAGAGCGGGAACGCCGTCGTGCTCCGTGGCGGATCCGCCGCCCTCCGCACCAACGCCGTCCTCGTCGACGTCATGCGCGCCGCGCTTGAGGGTTCCGGCCTCCCCGCGGACGCCCTGCAGACGATCGACGCGCACGGCCGCGCGGGCGCGACGCGGCTCATGCGGGCGCGCGGCCTCGTCGACGTGCTCGTGCCGCGGGGATCCGCCGACCTCATCCGCACCGTGGTGGAGGAGTCGACCGTGCCCGTGATCGAGACCGGCGCCGGAGTCGTCCACGTCTACCTCGACGCCTCCGCGGACGCGCGGATGGCCGTCGACATCGCGGTCGACGCCAAGGTCAGCCGCCCCAGCGTGTGCAACGCCATGGAGACCCTGCTGGTGCACCGCGACGCCGCCCCGCGCATCCTCCCCGCCGTGCTCGACGCCCTCCGCGACCGGGGCGTGACCGTGCACGGCGATGCGGCGGTCCGGGAGCTGTGGCCCGACGCGGTCCCCGCAACCGACGCCGACTGGGCCGCCGAGTACCTCTCGCTCGACGTCGCGGTGCGCGTCGTCGACTCGGTGGAGGACGCGGTCGCCCACATCGCCCGCTGGTCGACGCACCACACCGAGTCCATCGTCACGTCCGACCTGGCCGTCGCCGAGCGCTTCCTCGCCGCCGTCGACTCCGCCGTCGTCATGGTCAACGCGTCCACGCGCTTCACCGACGGATCCGAGTTCGGGTTCGGCGCCGAGGTCGGCATCTCCACGCAGAAGCTGCACGCGCGCGGTCCGATGGGCCTGCAGGAGCTCACGAGCACCAAGTGGATCGTGCGGGGGAGCGGCCAGATCCGCGGCTGACGGCACGCCCGGCCCCGCGTGCGCCCCATGCGGGGGCCCGCCGGTAGGATGGCAGGCGCCGCCTCCGCTCGACGGGGCGTGCCACGAACGGAGATCACATGCACGCGCTGACCACCACCCTCCTCGCCGAGACCGAGCACGCCATGGAGCTCGCTGCTCCGCTCTGGGTGTTCCCGGCCGTCGCCGCGGTCGTGTTCGTCGCGCTCGGCGTGGTCATGTACAGCTTCCGCGACGTGAGCAACCGCCACTCGGAGAAGTGGGGCAAGCCCCCCGTCGCCGAGCAGGGCCACGGCACCGCCGACTCCACCCACTGAGCGCGAGCACCCGCCACATGACGACAGCCGCGACCCCGCGCCTCCGCATCGGGGTCATGGGCGGCACGTTCGACCCCATCCACAACGGCCACCTCGTGGCCGCGAGCGAGGTGCAGCAGCACCTCCAGCTCGACGAGGTGATCTTCGTCCCGACCGGGCAGCCGTGGCAGAAGCAGACCGTCACCGACGGCGAGCACCGCTACCTCATGACCGTGATCGCGACGGCCGCCAACCCGCGCTTCACCGTCAGCCGCGTCGACATCGACCGCGCCGGCACCACGTACACGATCGACACGCTCCGCGACATCCGGCGCACGCATCCGGACGCGGAGCTGTTCTTCATCACGGGCGCGGACGCGATCCAGCAGATCCTCGGCTGGAAGGACGTCGCCGAGCTGTGGGACCTCGCGCACTTCGTCGCCGTCACCCGCCCCGGGCACGACCTCACCGAGAGCGGCCTCCCGCACGCCGACGTAAGATTGCTCGAGGTCCCGGCGCTGGCGATCTCCTCGACCGACTGCCGGGCCCGAGTCGGACGGGGCTTCCCCGTGTGGTACCTCGTCCCCGACGGAGTCGTCCAGTACATCTCCAAGCACCACCTGTATCGGAGCCCGCTATGACCCCCTCCCACGACGCGCCCGACACCGGGCCGACCTCGTTCGACGACGGTCCCGCTCCCGCGACCCTCGGGCTGAGCCGGCGCGAGATGCGCGCCGCCGAGCGTGCGCGCGCCCGTGAGCTGGGCATCGACGAGGCCGGCGACGCCCCGGCGGACGAGTCGACGCCCGTCGACGGCGGCTCGACCACCGGTTCCCCCGACGAGCCGGTCGCGACGTCGACCCCGTCGTCCGACGGACCCGACGACCTCGCGTCGACCGCACAGGACGCATCGGCACCCCGGCCCGACGAGGCGACGACGCCCCCGGCCGCTCCCGGCATCGGGCCGGACACCTCAGCCATCCTCCTGTCGGGCGGCGTGCTCACCCGACGCCAGCTGCGCGCCATCCGCGAGGCCGAGGAGGCGGCTCGGGAGCAGCACGGATCGGATCACGAGGAGCCGCAGCCGCAGCCGCAGCCCACCGCGTCCGAGTCGGATGCGGAGCAGTCCGGCGGCGAGCCGTCGGCGGCCGTCGACGACGCCCCGCCCACGTCCTCGGACTCGTCCGTGCCGCCGTTCGCCCGGTACGGCCGCGGATCCCGCGCGACCCCGCGACCGCGTGCGCCCTACGGGAGCGCGTACCGCCGGGCCTCCGCAGCGGACACGACCGAGGCCCCGGCGCCGGCGCCCACCGCGGATGACGACGCTCAGGTCGTGACGTCCGACGTGTCGTCGGACGAGGCCGCGGCCTCGGAGCGCCAGGCGACCCCCGCCGAGACGCCGTCGGCGTGGCCCTTCGCGCCCATCGTCCCCTCGGGCGACGCCGCCGATCGCGACGTGGACGCGTCGGGCGAGCAGCCGACCGTGCCGCCGCTCGCCGCGCACACCCCGAGCACCGACGAGGATCCGCGCCCCGCGCCCTCGCTCGAGCCGACGCCCTGGGTCACGGGCTCCGCCGAGCCATCGCTCGAACCGGCGTTCGGCACGCGGGCATCCGCCGCCGCCGAGGACCTCGAGGGCGCTCGCGTCGAGGCGCCCGAGGCTGGTGCGCCCTCCGCCGTCCCGTCCCCGGCGGACGCCACCGCGCCCGGCGTGCCGGATGCCCGCACGCCGTTCACCCCGCCGGCCGGCCACTGGTCGGTGCAGGACCAGGTCGACGAGGACCAGCCGCACACCGGCAACCACTTCATCCTCCCGACCGTGCCGCACGTCAACGACATGCAGCAGGCGCTCAACAGCACGGGCGAGATCATCATCACCGGCTCCATCGACCTGCCGCGCAGCCTCGGCTCGATGGGCACGCACCCGGACCGCTTCGACACGGCCGACATGGACCGCATCCTCGAGCAGGGCGACGACCACGACCACGCGCCGGGCGGCACCGACTCGGAGCCCGTGCGCGCCAGCCGCGCCGTCAGCACCCACACCTCGACGCGCGCCGTCGTGCAGCCGCCGCCCCGCAAGCGCTTCACCGCGCCGGTCGTCGCAGCCGTCGCGGCCGGGGGAGTCGCCGTCATCGGCGCGGGCCTCGTCATCGTCGCGTTCATGACGAATGTATTCTGATCGTCTGATGCACCTCCCCACCCGTCCCGGAAGGACTCTGTGACCGCTTCTCCCCGCGCCCTCGACCTGCTCAAGGTCGCCGCCTCCGCTGCCGACTCCAAGCAGGCCATCGACCTGGTCGCGCTCGACGTCTCCGGGCCCCTGCCCCTCACCGACGTCTTCCTCATCGCCTCGGCCCGCAACGAGCGGAACGCGCAGGCGGTCGCCGACGAGATCGAGGACAAGATGATCGAGGCGGGCGCCAAGCCGCTGCGCCGCGAGGGGAAGAGCGAGGGACGCTGGATCCTCCTCGACTTCGGCGACGTCGTCGCCCACGTCTTCACCGAGGAGGACCGGATGTACTACTCGCTGGAGCGCCTCTGGAAGGACTGCCCCGTCGTCGCCCTCGAGATCGAGCCGACGGCCTCCGCATCCTGATCCGATCCGATCCATCCGGGCAGCGACGCCCGACGCGCGAGGGTATCCCCGCATGAAGTGCCCCGACGACTCGGCCACCCTGGTGATGAGCGAGGGCGTCGGGGTGGAGATCGACTACTGCCCGGACTGCCGCGGTGTGTGGCTCGACCGCGGCGAGCTCGACAAGATCCTCGACCGCGCGGAGCAGGAGACGAGGGTCGCCCCGGCGGCCGCGTCGCCCGTGCCACCCGCGGCGCCGCTCGGCGGCTACCCGGAGCCGGGTCGCGACGACCGGCGGCGCGATGACGACCGCCGACGCGACGACGACCGCGACCGTGACCGCGCTCATGGGTCGCGGGGTGACGTCTATGGCGACCGCGATGTGGCCGGCTACTCGACGACGGGCGCCTACCCGACGGCGGGCGACTACCCGCAGGGCTCCGGCCACGGCGGGAAGCGCCGCGAGAAGGAGAGCTGGCTCAGCAAGCTGTTCGACTGAGCCGTGCCGCAGGCCGGCCGCCGACGAGGATGCCCTGGTCATGGGGTGGTCGGAATGTGTAGTAATGTAGACGAGTCGCTTCCGCAGGGAAGCGGTTCACGGGTCTGTGGCGCAGTTGGTAGCGCACCTGCATGGCATGCAGGGGGTCAGGGGTTCGAATCCCCTCAGATCCACCCTCGAGCCTCGCTCCTCCTCACGGAGGCGCGGGGCTCTTCCCGTCTCCGGTGGTCTGGACGGCCCCTCCCGCGTCCCGTTCAGGATGGCACCGCCCCGATTCACGCCAGCGGTCCGACCCACTCGACGTGGGCGCCGTCGGATGCGAACAGCTCCGTCATGTGGACCATCGACTCCCTCGAGACCGGGCTGGTGCTGACCTGCATGACCCTCCGTAGGCCGGGAGCGAGCTCGGCGGGCGAGAGGATGCGCCGCGTCGCACCGCGCTCCTCGCCGTCCTCAGGAGCGATGACCTCGGCATCGGCATGGCTGTAGAAGACGACGGTGTGGAAGAACGGGGCGGATCCGAGCGCATCCTGCACGTGAGCCGCGAGACGGAGGGACTGGCGTCGCACCTGCGCCACCGGGGTCGGGTCAGCGCGTCGAACGTGGAAAGCGCCGTCATCACCGTCCGACGTGATGTGCAGGACGGCGGGCGGGTCGACGTCGTACCGCGCCAGCAGCGCTCCCCAGAACTCGTGCAGGTCCTTCGGTCGCACGGCGTCGAGGACGAGCCCCCTCCAGTGCTTGTTCTCGATGATGAGGGCGGCTCGCGGGGTGAGGAGCACATGGTCGACCTGCACCAGGAACCTCCGTTTCGTCTTCGGCTCCGTACCCGTCAGGACGACGTTCGTCGCGAGCGCACCGCCGATGCGGGCCGCCGCGCACGCCGCGACGATCAGGTCGTGGGACACGCGATCGGTCTTCCACGTGCGGGCGAGCTGCCTGCGCGCCTCGTGTGCCGCCTCCTCCGCCTCCTCCCGCGCGGCGGCGCGATCGGCCAGCTCCGCGGCGTGCGCCTCAGCACGAGAGGCGGCATCCGCTGCGTGCTGCAAGTCGCTGAGGGCGACCTCCCGCTCGTGACGGGCTCGCTGCTCCTGGAGCGCTTCTCCATGACGAGCCCGACGCCGCCGCCGGTCGACGCAGAGCAGTGCGAGGGCGGCGAGGAGCAGGACGACGAGGATCCACGGGAGCGCGTTCAGCATGCCCCACGGAACCACGTCGTCCGATCGGCGCGCGGGATCCGCTCCCCGATCGGGGGACTGTCCTCCACTTGGAGGACCCGGGTAGCGTGAACGAGGTCATCGAAACCTGGAGCTCCACCATGTCGCACGCCACCCTGCACCGCACGCACACCACAGACCCGCACCGCACGTCGGTGGTCGGTTCCGCGGTGCTGGGCTTCCTGGCGGCGTTCGTGGTGGGCGCGGCCGTCATCGTGACGCTCCTCATCACCTCGTTCGCGCAGGGGACCGAGGGCTACCCCGGGCTCGACGTCCCGGGCGTCGTCGACACCCGCATCGACCACGGCAGCGTCGTCACGCAGATCGGCCCGGGCGGGTTCTTCTTCCCGTTGGCTGCCGGGCTGGTCGTCGGCCTCATCGTCGCCGTTGTCGTCTACGCGCGCCAGCGCGGCGCCGAGGACTGACCCGGCCGACCGGCCTGCCCCCGCGCGCGTAGGGTCGAGGGGATGGACCGCCGTCCCGAACGCCCCGTCTCCCGGACGAGGTCCCGCTCGCGTCCGATGGCGGGCATCCGGATCCGAGGGGCGGCCGCCGTCGCCGTCGTGACCGCCCTCGTCCTCCTGGCGAGCGGGTGCACCTCCGCCGACCCCGTCACGCTGCCGACGGCGGCAGCGCCGCTGCGCGTCGTGTCGCTCGGCGACTCGTACTCCACGGGCACCGGATCCGCGGAGCCGCTGCCCGGCGACCCCGGCGTCTGCGGACGCACCGTCGCGTCCTCGGTGCGGGTGGCCGCGGCCGAGGTTGGCGCCGACTTCGTCGACGCGGCCTGCGACGGCGCCAGCACGGCGGACCTCGTCGCCCCGCGGGAGCGCGGCGGGCAGACCGTGCCCGCGCAGCTCGACTCCCTGGCCGACGGCGCCGACGTCGTCCTCGTGCGCCTCGGGGGCAACGACCTCGGCTTCCCGGCCCTCGTCGGCGGGTGCCTCGCGCGGGATCCGGAGGGACCGGTCGCCGCAGGACCCACGACGTGCGTGGACGCGCTGGCACCCTCGGGTGGCACCGACGCCGTCCGCGCCCGCATCGACGGGGAGGTGTCGACGCGTCTCGGCGAGGCGTTCGCGCGGATCCGCGCCGCGGCGCCGGACGCCCGCATCGTCGCGCTCGGGTACCTCACCGTCCTCGGCGACCCGGATGCGCTCCCGGCGGAAGGCTGCCTGCGGGCCACGGCCACGTCGGCGGTGAACGGCCAGGTGCTTCTCGCTGACCGGGACGCGGTGTGGCTCGCGGGGATCCAGCGCGAGCTCGACGCCGCGATCGCCCGGGCGGCCGGCGACGCGGGCGCCCGGTTCGTGGACCAGGAGACGCCGACCGCCGAGCACGGAGCATGCGCCGGCGACGCGGGCGACCCCTATGTCGCCGGGCTCGGCGGCAGCGCCGGGGACGTCCCCCTGCATCCGAACGCGGCCGGGCAGGCATGGGAGTCGGAGGTCCTGGCGGGCGTGCTGCGCGAAGAGGCCGTCGCGCTCGGCCGCTGACCCGCCGCGTCGCACGCGCGACGGTCTCTGCGATCATGTGGGAGCCTGTGGCATCGTGTTGCTTCTCCTGCGGATGAGGGCTACAGTGCGAGGACGCGAGGCGCCAATGCCCCACGGAGTCGAAGGAGACCGCCCATGTACGCCGAAGAGCGCCAGGACAGGGTGGTCGCCCTCCTCGAGCGCACCGGCCGCGTGGCGGTCGTCGGCCTGGCCCGCGACTTCGACGTGACGACGGAGACGGTCCGTCGCGACCTCGCCCAGCTCGAGAGCCGCGGCGTCCTGCGCCGCGTGCACGGCGGTGCCGTCCTGGCGGGCCGGTCCACGCGCGCGGAGGAGAGCCTCGACACGCGCGGATCCCGCAACACGGCGGCCAAGGCGCGCATCGCCGACGCGGCCATGGCCTTCCTGCCGGCGAGCTTCGAGGGATCCATCGCCCTCGACGCCGGCACCACGACGGGGCTCGTCGCGGAGCGCGTCGCCGCCTGGCGGCCCGACGTCCCCGGCCGCACGCTGGTCGTGGTCACGCACTCCATGGCCGTCGCGCAGACCGTCACCCGGAACCCCGCCGTCGAGGTGCAGCTGCTCGGCGGACGCGTCCGCGGGATCACGAGCGCGGCCGTCGGCCCCGCCACCCTCGGCCAGCTCGCGCGGCTCCGACCCGACATCGCCTTCATCGGCGCGAACGGGATCCACGCGGAGTTCGGCCTCAGCACCCCCGACGAAGAGGAGGCGGCCGTGAAGACCGCGTTGACCCGAGGATCCCGACGCGCCGTGGCGCTCGTCGACGCGTCGAAGGCGGGGGAGGAGGCGCTCGTCGGCTTCGCAGCCCTCGGCGACCTCGACACGCTCGTGACCGACGCCGCGCCCGACGGCCCGCTGGCCGACGCGCTGGCCGCCGCCGAGGTCGAGGTGATGGTCGCGTGATCCTCACCCTCACCGCCAACCCGAGCCTCGACCGCACCATCGACCTCGCGGGAGCCCTCGCGCGCGGCGCCGTGCAGCGCGCCCGGGGCGTCGCCGAGCAGCCGGGCGGCAAGGGCGTCAACGTCTCGCGCGCGCTCATCGCCTCGGGCCTCGACACGATCGCGCTGCTGCCCGGACGCCTCGACGACCCGATGCTCGTGGCCCTCGCCGCCGAGCGGATCCCCCTGGACCACCTGGACATCGACGGCCGCGTGCGCCAGAACGTCACGCTGACGGAGCCCGACGGCACGACCACGAAGGTCAACGAGCCGGGACCCGAGCTCTCCGCCGCCGAGGCGGACGCGCTCGTCGCGCTCGTGATCCGGCACGCGCGCCGGGCGAGCTGGCTCGTGCTCGCGGGATCCCTGCCGCCCGGCCTCGACGACGACTTCCACGCCCGCGTGGTGCAGGCCGTGCGGGCCGAGCTCGGCGACGCCGCCCCGCGGATCGCCGTCGACTCGTCGGGCGCGCCCATGGCCGCGCTCGTCGCGTCCGACGCGGTAGTGGACCTCATCAAGCCCAACGCCGAGGAGCTCGCCGAGCTCGTCGGCATCGACGACCCGGATGCGCTGGAGGCCGACCCCCGTCGGGCCCACGACGCATCCCGCTCCCTCGTCTCCCGCGGCTGCCGGGCGGTCCTCGCGACCCTCGGCGCGCGGGGGGCCGTCCTCACCACGAGCGAGGGCGGGTGGCTCGCCACCATGCCCCCGATCGTGCCGGTGAGCACGGTGGGCGCGGGCGACTCCTCGCTCGCGGGCTACCTGCTCGCAGACCACCGCGGGGCAGGACCCGAGGGGCGGCTGGCGCAGGCCGTCGCCCACGGATCCGCCGCCGCGTCCCTGCCCGGCAGCACCATGCCGTCCCCCGACCAGACCCGACCGGACAGCGTCACCGTCCAGCCGCTCCTCCCGATCGCCGCCGATCGCTGACCCGCCCCACCTGGAGAAGAACATGCCATCGCTCATCACGAACCGCCTCGTGCTCCTCGACGCCGACCTCGGCGCCGACCGCGAGCACGCCGTCCGCACGCTCGCCGAGCGCGTCGTCGCGGAGGGCCGCGCCACCGACGCCGACGCCCTCTTCGCCGACGCCTGGGAGCGCGAGTCGAAGACCGACACCGGCATGGGCGGCGGGCTCGCCATCCCGCACTGCCGCTCCGCCGCGGTGACGGAGGCCACGCTCGTCATGGCCCGTCCGGCGCCGGCCGTCGACTTCGGCGCCCCGGACGGCCCCGCCGACCTCGTGTTCTTCATCGCCGCGCCCGACGGCGCCGACCAGGAGCACCTCGTCCTGCTGTCGCGCCTCGCCCGGTCGCTCATCAAGCCGGAGTTCGTCGAGGCGCTGCGCTCCGCCACGGACGAGGACCAGGTCGTCTGGCTCGTGGAGGGTGCTCTCGTGGACGAGCCCGCATCCTCGACGGGCGCTCCGGCCGCCGCGGCTCCCGCGGCAGCCGCATCCGCTCCGGCCAAGGCCCCCGCCGACGCGCCCGTGCTCATCGCCGTCACCGCGTGCCCCACCGGCATCGCGCACACCTACATGGCGGCCGACTCGCTCGTGGCGGCCGCCAAGCGCGCCGGCGTCGAGCTGCATGTCGAGACGCAGGGATCCTCCTCGGTCACGCCCGTCGACCCCGCGATCATCGCGCGGGCCACCGCCGTGATCTTCGCCGTCGACGTGGACGTGCGCGACCGCGCGCGCTTCGCCGGCAAGCCCGTCATCCAGTCGCCCGTCAAGCGCGGGATCGACCAGCCCGACCAGATGGTCGCCGAGGCCGTCGCGGCCGCGAAGGACCCGAACGCCCCGCGCGTGCCGGGCGGCGCGTCGTCGGCCGGATCCGAGCAGGCCTCCCCGCAGGCGTCGCAGTCGGTGGGCGCGCGCCTCAAGCGCTGGCTGCTCACGGGCGTCAGCTACATGATCCCGTTCGTCGCGGGCGGCGGCCTCCTCATCGCGCTCGGCTTCCTGCTCGGCGGGTACCGGATCACCGAGACCGCGTCGGACGTCGTGCTGCAGAACTCGCTGGCAGACCTCCCCGCGGGCGGCCTCGGCCAGTACCTCGGCGCCGTCGCGTTCGTCATCGGCAACGCGTCGATGGCGTTCCTCGTGCCCGCGCTGGCCGGCTACATCGCCTACGCCATCGCCGACCGGCCGGGCATCGCGCCCGGGTTCGTCGCGGGGTCCATCTCCGTCATCATGGGCGCCGCCTTCCTCGGCGGCCTGGTGGGCGGCCTCGTCGCCGGTGGCATCGCCTACGCGATCGGCCGCATCGACGTGCCGCGCTGGCTGCGGGGCCTCATGCCCGTCGTGATCATCCCGCTGCTCGCCTCCATCGTCGCCTCCGGCCTCATGGTCATGGTGCTCGGCGGCCCGATCGCGGCCCTCACGCGCGGCCTCAACGGCTTCCTCTCGGGCCTCACCGGCACGTCGGCCATCGTCCTAGGGATCATCCTCGGCGTCATGATGTGCATCGACCTCGGCGGCCCCATCAACAAGGTCGCCTACTCGTTCGCAGTCGCCGGTCTCGGCGCCGGATCCATCACCGACCAGACCCCGTGGGAGATCATGGCCGCCGTCATGGCCGCCGGCATGGTGCCGCCGCTCGCGCTGGCGCTCGCCTCCACCGTGATCGACCGCCGTCTGTTCAGCCCGGCCGAGCGAGAGAACGGCAAGGCCGCGTGGCTCCTCGGCGCCGCGTTCATCTCCGAGGGCGCGATCCCCTTCGCCGCCGTCGACCCGCTGCGCGTCATCCCGGCGAGCATCGTCGGCGGTGCCGTCACGGGCGCCATGGTCATGGGGCTCGGTGTCGTGTCGCAGGCCCCGCACGGCGGCGTGTTCGTGCTCTTCGCGATGAACGGCACGTTCCTCGGCTTCCTCGCCTCCGTCGCGGTCGGCGCGGTCATCTCCGCGTTCCTCGTCGTGCTCCTCAAGCGCTTCACGACGAAGCGCCCGGAGGCCGTCGCCGAGACGTCCGCCGCCGACCAGGGCGTCCCCGTCGCGGCCTGATCGCCTTCCCGCCCCAACATCCGCACACCCAGAAGGAGAACGTCCATGACCGAGCGCACCGCCACCATCGGCAGCCGCGTGGGCCTGCACGCCCGACCCGCATCCCTGTTCATCGAGGCCGTCCGCCGCACCGGCGTGGCCGTGAAGATCAGCAAGCCGGGAGGCACGCCGCTCGACGCGACGAGCATCCTGTCGCTGATGAGCCTCGGCGCCGCGAACGGCGACCAGGTCGTGCTCACCGCCGAGGGCGACGGCGCGGACGCCGCGCTCGACGAGCTGGCCGCCCTGCTCGAGAGCGACCTCGACGCCGTCGAGTAGCCGCCCCCGCGACGAGGGGCCCGGACACCGCGATGCGGGTCCGGGCCTCTCGTCGTGTCAGCGGATGCGGCGCATCACCACTCGGCGACGCGGTAGTCCTTGAGGAAGACGCCCGAGATGTCCTCGCCGGCCTGGCCCATGACGATGGGGTCGTAGACGCGCGCGGCGCCGTCGACGAGGTCGAGCGGGGCGTGGAAGCCCTCCTCGGCGAGCCGCACCTTCGTAGGGTGCGGGCGCTCGTCGGTGATCCAGCCGGTGTCGACGCTCGTCATGAGGATGCGGTCGGTCTCGCGCATCTCGCGCGCCGAGGTGCGGGTCATCATGTTGAGCGCGGCCTTCGCCATGTTCGTGTGCGGGTGGCCGGGGCCCTTGTACGCGCGGGCAAACTGGCCCTCCATGGCGCTCACGTTCACCACGTACTTGCGGCGCGACGCCGAGGCGGCCATCGCCGGGCGCAGCCGGCTCACGAGCAGGAACGGGGCCGTGACGTTGGCGAGCTGGACCTCGAGCATCTCCAGCGGATCCACCTCGTGGACCACCTGCGTCCAGCTGTTCGCGTCGTGCAGGTCGGGCACGAGGCCGCCCGCGTCGATGGCGGTGCCGGCGGCGAGGCGCGCGAGCGAGGAGGAGCCGGCCGTCATGGCGAGCTCGGTGACCTCGGCGGCCGTGATCCCGGCCGCGGTGGAGAGGATCGGGTGCGCCGCGACGCTCGCCGCCAGGGCCGCCGGGTGCGCGTCCGCAGTGTGGCCGAACGTCAGCAGCTCGGGGAGGTCGCCGTCGGGCAGCGGCGCGGCCTCCGCCTCGGACAGCGGTGCGTACGAGCCGGGGGAGCGGCGCACGGTCTGCGCGGCGTTGTTGATGAGGATGTCGAGGGGACCCGCGGCGGCGACCGCATCCGTGAGGCCGATGACCTGCGCGGGATCGCGGAGGTCGAGGCCCACGATGCGCAGGCGGTGGACCCACTCGTGCGCGTCCGGCAGGCCGGCGAAGCGGCGAACGGCGTCGCGCGGGAACCGGGTGGTGATGGTGGTGTGCGCCCCGTCGCGGAGCAGCCGGAGCGCGATGTGCATGCCGATCTTCGCGCGGCCGCCCGTGAGGAGCGCGCGCATCCCGGAGAGGTCGGTGCGGGCCTCGCGCTTCGCGTGGTTGAGGAGCGCGCAGTCGGGGCAGAGCTGGTGGTAGAACGCGTCGACCTGCGTGTAGTGCTGCTTGCAGATGTAGCAGGGACGCGAGCGCAGGAGCGTGCCGGCGGTGGGCTTCGCGGTCGTGATGGACAGCGGGATCCCGCGGGTCTCGTCGTCGATGCGGTCGGGCGCGCCCGTGGCGGTGGCCGCGACGACGGCGCGGTCGGCGCTCGCGACGGCCTCGCGCTTCTCGAGCCGGCGGGCCTTCTTCACCTCCTTGAACATGGAGGCGGTGGCGCGGCGGACGGCGACGAAGTCGGGGTGGTCCTCGTCGATGTCGGCGAGCGAGCCGAGGACGCGGAGCGCGGTGGCGAGGTCGTCGGGATCGATGGCCGAGCCGGGCGACGCGGCGGCCGCCTTGGTCGCGGGGTCGCCTTCGGGCATCGAGGCCGCGTCGGTCGTCGCGTCGGCGTCGGGCGAGGGGGCGACGGGATCCGCGGGGCGGGCGGGGTCGTCGGGCAGGGCGTCGGAGGGCACAGGAGATCATACCCGGGCCGCAAGCGGCAGCCGGGCGGCGGACGGGGCGGCGACGGCGACCGCCGGCGCGCTACATCGTGGTCGCGAAGCCGACCGCTGCGGCGATGACGGCCCAGAGCGCGATGGTGACGACGACGAGGGCGATGACCCCGGTGCGGCGGTCGCGCCAGCGCGCCCGCTCCGTCTCGGGGTCGACGGGGACGGACTCGGGAGCGGCGACCGCGCCGGGTGCGCTGTCCGCGTCCGCGGTGGTCGGCTGCCCCTCGACGGGGGGCGCGGGGCTGGGGTCGAGCGGGGCGCGATCGTGACGCGGGTCGAGCGGCTGGGACGGCATCCGGCGAACGTACGCGCTGGCGCCTGGTGGACCCTGCCGCCTGTGGAGAACTCCGCGGCGGGACGCGTGGGGGAGGATGGACGCATCATGTCGGACACCGCCCTCGCCCCCACGCTCACCGAGGAGGCGGCCCGGCTGGCCGTGGACGGGGCCACCGACGACGCCATCTACGACGCGTTCGCCGAGTGGGCGATCGGCCGGGGGATCGAGCTGTACCCGGCGCAGGACGAGGCGGCGCTCGAGATCGCGTCGGGCGCGAACCTGATCCTCTCGACGCCGACCGGCACGGGGAAGTCGCTCGTCGCGGTGGCCGCGCACTTCGCCGCGCTCGCCCGCGGCCGCCGCTCGTACTACACCGCGCCCATCAAGGCGCTCGTGTCCGAGAAGTTCTTCGCGCTCGTCGAGCTGTTCGGCGCGGCCCAGGTGGGCATGGTCACGGGCGACTCCTCGGTGAACCCGGACGCGCCCATCATCTGCTGCACCGCCGAGATCCTCGCGAACCGGTCGCTCCGCGGCGGTGCGGAGACGCCCGTCGACCAGGTCGTCATGGACGAGTTCCACTTCTACGCGGATCCGCAGCGCGGCTGGGCCTGGCAGGTGCCGCTGCTGCTCCTCCCGCACGCGCAGTTCGTGCTCATGTCGGCGACGCTCGGCGACGTCACCGAGCTCGCGGACGACCTCACGCGCCGCACCGGCCGGCCGACCGCGCGCATCACGGGCATCGAGCGCCCGGTGCCGCTCTTCTTCCACTACGCCGTGACCCCCGTGCAGGAGACGGTCGAGGAGCTGCTCGACACGAAGCAGGCGCCCGTCTACATCGTGCACTTCGCGCAGGCGGCCGCGCTGGAGCGGGCGCAGGCGCTGTCCAGCATCAAGATCGTCACGCGCGAGCAGCGGGACGAGATCGCGGACCTCATCGGCGACTTCCGCTTCAGCACGGCGTTCGGCAAGACCCTGTCGCGGCTCGTGCGCGCGGGCATCGGCGTGCACCACGCCGGGATGCTGCCGAAGTACCGGCGGCTGGTGGAGCAGCTCGCGCAGCGCGGGCTCCTCCGCGTCATCTGCGGGACGGACACGCTCGGCGTCGGGATCAACGTCCCCATCCGCACGGTGCTCTTCACGGGCCTCACCAAGTACGACGGCACGCGGATGCGGCAGCTCAACGCGCGCGAGTTCCACCAGATCGCCGGGCGCGCGGGCCGCGCGGGCTACGACACCACGGGCACGGTCGTCGCGCAGGCGCCCGAGCACGAGACCGAGAACATCAAGATGCTCGAGCGCGCGGGCGACGACGTGAAGAAGCGCCGCAAGCTCGTGCGCAAGAAGGCGCCCGAGGGCTTCGTCTCGTGGGGGGAGCCGAGCTTCCGCAAGCTCATCGACGCGGAGCCCGAGCGGCTGACGTCGAGCATGCAGGTGAGCCACGCGATGATGCTCAACGTCATCGCGCGCGGCGGCGACGTGTTCCAGAACATGCGGTCGCTCGTCGAGGACAACCACGAGCCCCGCGTGCGGCAGCTCGCGCTCGCGCGCCGCGCCCTCGCCATCTACCGCACGCTGCGGACGGCCGGGATCGTGGAGCAGGTGGACGACCCGGATGGCGGGCCCGCGCGGATCTCGCTGACGGTGGACCTGCAGGCCGACTTCGCGCTCAACCAGCCGCTGTCACCGTTCGCGGTCGCCGTGTTCGAGATCCTCGACCGCGAGTCGCCGACGTACGCGCTCGACATGCTGAGCGTCGTGGAGGCGACCCTCGACGACCCGCGGCCGATCCTGTCGCAGCAGCAGTTCAAGGCCCGCGGCGAGGCCGTGCAGGCGATGAAGGCCGACGGCATCGAGTACGACGAGCGCATGGAGCTGCTCGAGACCGTCACGCACCCGAAGCCGCTGGAGGAGCTGCTCGACCAGTCGTTCGCGACCTACAGCGCGAGCCAGCCGTGGATCGGCGACTTCGCGCTCAGCCCCAAGTCGGTCGTCCGCGACATGTACGAGCGGGCGATGTCCTTCAGCGAGCTGATCTCCTTCTACGGGCTCATGCGCTCCGAGGGCCTCGTGCTCCGCTACCTCTCCGACGCGTTCCGGGCGCTGCGGCAGACCATCCCGGACGAGGCCAAGACCGAGGAGCTGCTCGACGTGATCGAGTGGCTCGGCGAGCTGGTGCGCCAGGTGGACTCGAGCCTCCTCGACGAGTGGGAGGAGCTGTCGCACCCGACCGCGGCCCCCGGCGACGCGCCCGTGCTGCCGCCCGCGCCCAAGCTGCTCACGTCGAACACGCGCGCGTTCCGGATCCTCGTGCGCAACGAGATGTTCCGGCGCGTGCAGCTCGCGGCCCGCGAGGACCTGCAGGCGCTCGGCGAGCTCGACGCCGCGGCCGGCTACGACGCCGACGCGTGGGGCGACGCGCTCGACGGCTACTTCGGCGAGTACGACCGGATCCTCACCGACGGCGACGCCCGCAGCCAGGCGCTCGTGACGATCACCGAAAGTCCGACGGAGTGGACCGTGCGGCAGGCGCTGCACGACCCCGATGGCGACCACGACTGGGGGATCGAGGCGACCGTCGACCTCGACGCGTCGAACGAGGCCGGCGAGGCCGTCGTGCGCGTGACCCGCGTGGGCACCCTCTCGTGAGCGGGGAGCCGCGTCTGCCCGACCTCGCCGGGCGGACGGTGCTCGTCACGGGCGCGAACGGCGGCATCGGCTTCTGGACCTCCGCGCAGCTCGCCGACGCGGGGGCCCGGGTGCTGCTCGCCTGCCGCTCAGAGGAGCGCGGCGACGCCGCCGCCCGCGCGATCCGGGCCCGCACCCCGCGGGCGGACCTGGAGGTCGTGCCCCTCGACCTGGCGAACCTCGCCCGCGTGGACGCGTGCGCGGCCGCCGTCCATGAGGACCTCGACGTGATCGTGGCCAACGCGGGCCTCACCCCGGCGGGCGGCCGCGCACGGCACCACCGGACGACGATCGACGGGTTCGAGGAGCTGATGGGCACCAACGCGCTCGGGCACTTCGCGCTCGTCGCCGGGGTCGCTCCGCGGCTGCGGGCCGGCGGCCGGGTCGTGATGCTCGGATCCCTCGCGCACCGCTTCTCCCCGCTCGACCTCGGCGACCTCGCGGGGGAGCGGCGCATGCCGGCGCTCGTGCGGTACGGCCGGTCGAAGACGGCGTGCATGATGATCGCGGGCGAGCTCGACCGGCGGTGGCGCGCCGCGGGATACGACCGCATCGCGCTCTCGGCGCACCCCGGCTACGCGGTGGACGCGCTGACGCCGCCGCAGGATCCGGCCGACCGTCCGCGGGGCATCGCCGCCGCGCGCCATCGGGTCGCCCGTGCCGGACGCGTCCTTGTGCAGGGCAAGGACGCGGGTGCGTGGCCGGTCGTGCACGCGGCCGTGGCCCCCGGCGTCACGGGCGGCGACCTCTGGGGACCCGGCGGGCCGCTCGAGCTGAGGGGCGCGCCCGCTCCCGCGTTCGTCGCGGAGCACGCGCGCTCGCACGCCGTGGCCGAGCAGCTGTGGGCGGCCGCCGAGGACGCGACGGGGATCCGCTTCCGGCCCTGACCCGGCCCTGACCCGGCGGTGGGCGCGCGGAGGCGGCTCAGGCGCGCGGGATCCCGAGCACGTCGTCGAGCGCGTCGCGGAACGCGGCCGTCTCCGACGGGGTGCCGACGGAGACGCGCAGCCAGCCCTCGGGTCCCGTCTCCCGGATGAGGACGCCGCGATCCAAGAGCCCCTGCCACACCGCGTGCCGGTCGGCCGGGTGCACGCCGGGGAAGCGGCCGAAGAGCACGAAGTTCGCGTCCGAGGGCGCGACCTCGAAGCCGCGGCCGCGGAGCCACTCGACGAGCCCGTCGCGCTCCTCGCGGAGCGACGCGACCTGCGCGAGCAGCACCCCGCTGTGGCGGAGGGCGGCGGTCGCGCTCACCTGGGTGATCCGGGAGAGGTGGTACGGGAGCCGCACGATGCGGAGCGCGTCGACCACGGCGGGCGATGCCGCGAGGTAGCCGAGCCGGCCGCCCGCGAACGCGAACGCCTTGCTCATGGTGCGCGAGACGATGAGGCGGGGGTGGTCGGGCAGGAGCGAGATCGCCGTCGGGACGCCCTCGCGGCGGAACTCGGCGTACGCCTCGTCGATCACCACGACGCCGGGCGCGACGGAGAGCACGTGCTCGATCTCCCGCGTGGTGAGGGCGGTGCCCGTGGGGTTGTTCGGCGAGGTGAGGAACACGACGCTCGGCTGGTGCTCGGCGACGAGGTCCGTGACGTTCGCGAGGTCGAGCGTGAAGTCCTCCTGGCGGCGGCCCGAGACCCACGTGGTGAGCGTGTTGCGCGCGTACTCGGGGTACATCGCGTAGTGCGGCGCGAAGGACAGCGCGACGCGGTCGGTGCCGCCGAAGGCCTGGAGCACCTGCTGCAGCACCTCGTTGGATCCGTTCGCCGCCCACACGTTCTCGGGCCCGAGGGCGAGCCCGCTGTCGGCCGTGAGGTAGCCGGCGAGCTCGGTGCGGAGCTCGAGGAACTCGCGGTCCGGGTAGCGGTTGAGCCCCCGCGCGGCCTCGAGCACGGCCTCGCTCACCGCGACCGCGACCTCCTCGGGCAGCGGGTACGGGTTCTCGTTCACGTTGAGGAGGACGGGCACGTCGAGCTGCGGGGCGCCGTACGGCTCCTCGCCGCGGATCCCGTCGCGCAGGGGCAGGTCGGCGAGGGTGGTCTCTGACCAGGCGGGGCTCATGGGTCTCCTCGGGATCGGGCGGGTCCCTATCCTCCCATCGACCGGGGCAGCCGGTGCCCGGCGCGGGACGGCTAGGGTCGCGGGATGCGCTCCCCCCTCGCCCGGCTCACCCGCGTCCGGCTCCCGGGGGACGTGCACCGCACCGAGTCCGCCCCGCCGCGCTGGCTCCTGCTCTCCCGGCGCTACGGGTCGCGGGCGATCCCCGTCGAGCACGACCTGGAGCGGCGCACCGTCCTCGGCTTCCGGATCGCGATCAAGGTGTTCCGGACGCCGGGCGGCAACGCCGGGCGCACGCTCCCGACCGCTGCCGCGGGCATCGGCTCGGCCGGACCCGCCGGGGCCCGCCCGTCGTTCGTGCTCGTGCACGGGATCGGCGTCTCCTCGCGCTACTTCCACCCCGTGGCCGCGTTCCTCGCCGGGCACGGCACGGTGTACGCCATCGATCTGCCGGGGTACGGCGAGTCGCCGCGGGTCCGGCGCGACGTGACGCTCGACGACCACGCGGCGGTCGTCGCCGAGGTGATCCGGATGCACGGCCTCGTGGACCCCGTCGTCGTCGGCCACTCGATGGGGACCCAGATCGTCACGCGGCTGGCCGTCGACCATCCCGAGGTCGCCGACCGCATCGTGCTCATCGCGCCCACCCTCCCGCCGCGGACGCGCGGGGTCGTCCGCGCGGCCCTCGCGCTCGGCGTCGACACGCTCCGCGAGCCGCTCCTCGCGAACGCCGTCGTGCTCGGCGACTACTTCCTGCGCTGCGGGATGCGGTACTACCTCCGCCAGCTGCCGCACCTCATCGACGACGCGGTCGAGGAGCGCGCGCCGCGCATCCGCGCCCGCACGCTCGTCATCGTGGGCGACCGGGACGCCGTGGTCGACCGGCCGTTCGCGCAGGAGCTCGCGGCCCGGATCCCGCGCGGGACGTACCGGGTCGCCCGCGGCCCGCACGTCGTGATGTACACGGATCCGCTCGGCGTGGCGCGCGCGATCGTGGAGCATGCCCGGGCCCGCTGAGGCGGCGGGATCGCGGCCGTCGCCCCGTGCGCCGGTCGCGGAGGCCGCGCCCGGGCAGGATGGACGGGTGACCACCGCAGGACCCGACCCGCTCCCGCCGCTCACGCTCCTCCGCAAGGCGCTCGACTGGGCCCTCGATTACGCGTACGTCCTCCGCTGGCAGGCGGCCGCGACCCTCTCCCGTGACGACGCCCGCTCCTTCGAGGACGGCCGCGACGACCGGCCGACGATCCTCGTGCTGCCGGGCGTCTACGAGCGCTGGCAGTTCATGCTGCCGATCATCCGGAGGCTGCACGCGCGCGGCCACGGCGTGCACGTGGTCGGCGCGCTCGGCGCGAACGTGGGCCGGGTCGCCGAGATGTCGCGCCGCGCCCGCGCGTACCTCGAGGCCGAGGACCTGCGCGACGTCGTCATCGTCGCGCACAGCAAGGGCGGCCTCATCGGCAAGCACCTCATGGCATTCGGCGACCCCGACCGGCGGATCCGCGCCATGGTCGCGATCAACACGCCATTCGGCGGATCCTCGTACGCGCGGCTCATCCCCGTCCGCAGCATCCGCGACTTCTCGCCGCGGAACGCCGCGCTCGTGGAGCTCGGCCGGTCGCGCGAGGTCAACGCGCGGATCACGAGCGTCTTCGCGCGCTTCGACCCGCACATCCCCGGCGGCAGCTCGCTCGACGGCGCGACGGACGAGCGCGTCCGGGCCTCCGGGCACTTCCGGATCATGGGCGACGAGGACGTGCTGCGCCGGGTGGAGGCCGCGATCGACCGGGCGGGGACCGCGGCGGCGCCTCCCGCCTGATCCGCGCGGGGCCGGAGCCGGAGCCGACCCGCGCCCGGACGGGCCGTCGGGCGCGGCGCATACTGGGCACATGCCCGACTCCGCCGCCGCGACCCACGCGGACGGCCACCTGGACGGGACCGCGGACGGCCGCGGTCGCACGGTGCTCGTGGTCGCGGTCCTCGCCTCCTTCGTCGCCTTCCTCGACGGCACGGTCGTCAACGTCGCGCTGCCCGCGATCGGCGAGGACCTCGGCGGCGGCCTCGTGGTGCAGCAGTGGGTCGTGGACGCCTACCTCATCACCCTCGGCGCGCTGATCCTCCTGGCCGGCTCGCTCTCCGACGCGTTCGGCCGCGTGCGCGTGCTGCGCTGGGGGCTCGTCGGATTCGGCGTGACCTCGCTCGTGTGCGCGATCGCGCCGACCGCCGGGATCCTCATCGCCGCGCGCGCCGCCCAGGGCGCGGCCGGCGCGCTGCTCGTGCCGAGCTCGCTCGCCCTCATCGCCCAGGCCTTCCGCGGTCCCGCGCAGGCGCGCGCCATCGGCTCCTGGACGGCGTGGACCGGCACCGCGATGCTCGTCGGCCCCGTCCTCGGCGGCGTCCTGGTGGACACGCTCGACTGGCGGCTCGTGTTCGGGATCAACGTGCTGCCCATCGCCGTGACCCTCGTGCTCCTGGCCCGGCTGCCGCACGACGCGCCCGTCGCCGACGGCACGCGCGTCGACGTGCCGGGCGCGGTGCTCGGCGCCATCGGGATCGGCGGCCCCGTCTTCGCCCTCATCGAGCAGTCGCGGCGGGGGATCGCGCACCCGCTCGTGGTCGGCAGCCTGGTCGTCGGCGTCGCGTGCCTCGTGCTCTTCGTGGTGCGCGAGCGGCGCACACCGCGCCCCATGCTGCCGCTCTCGCTCTTCCGCGAGCGGGACTTCCTCGTCGGCAACATCGCGACGGTCGGCATCTACGGCGCCCTGTCGCTCGGCGGCTTCGTCATCGCGGTCTTCCTGCAGCAGACCGGCGGGCTGTCGGCGACCGCGGCCGGCTTCGCGCTCGTGCCGACCACCGTGATCATGCTGCTGCTGTCGACGCGCTTCGGCGCGCTGGCCGGGCGCATCGGGCCGCGGCTGCTCATGGGCGCGGGGCCGATCGTCGCGGGCGGCGGATACCTGCTGATGCTCCGCGTGGGCGAGCCCGTCGACTACTGGGGGCAGCTGCTGCCGGGCATCCTCGTCTTCGGCCTGGGCCTGTCGATGACGGTCGCGCCGCTGACCGCGACGATCCTCGAGGCCGTGCCGTCGGCGCAGGCGGGCATCGCGTCCGCCGTCAACAACGCCGTGTCGCGCGTGGCCGGGCTCGTCGCCATCGCCGCGATCGGGCTGGTCGCCGGGCCCGACCTCGACGTCGCGGCCTTCCACCGCGTGGTGCTCGTGACCGCGGCGCTGCTGATCGCCGGCGGGCTGGTGTCCCTCGTCGGGATCCGCTCGCGCCACGCCGCGGCCGCCACCGAGGCCGCGGGCTAGATGTAGTTCCTCGGGAGGTTGTGAACGCTGGGGCGGATAGCGAAGACCTCCGGGACGATGTGAGTTACCAAGCACACGTCATCACCGGAGGTCTTCGTGACTCACGCTAACGCCCCGTTC
>NZ_JAAVCB010000076.1:0-31230 GCF_014802555.1 Clavibacter sp.
AGCATTACCGTGGGACATCGAGGCCTCCTGGCGATGGTTGAACTGAACAGCTCCATCAAGCCAGGAGGCCTCTTCACACGCCCCGAAGTGTCACCAACGTCATGGCCGAGTACAGCTAGCACCCGGTGGGAGTCCGCGCGACCCGGAGCCGCCGGGCCCGGCCGCGCCTACGCTCGACGTGACCGCGGCCGCACCCGCGGCGACGACGCCACGAGGAGCCCCATGACCCGCGCGAAGAACGCATCGCGCACGATCCTCATCGTCGTCCTCGGCGCCCTGGTCGCGTCGCTCGGCGGGCTCGCCGCGACCCTCGCGGCGCAGGGGGCGTCCCCGCTCGCGCTCGGGAGCGTCATCGGGATCGCCCTGGTGCTCCTCGTGGTCGTCGGAGCGCTGGGAGCATCGGGCCGCCGTCGGCGGGCGCGCTGACGGATCAGCCCGCGGCCGGAATCCCGTCGGTCATCACGCGCCAGAGGTGCAGGGTCGCGTAGGAGCGCCACGGCGACCACGCGGCGGCGCGCGCGTCGAGGGCGCGCGCCTCGTCGGGGAGCCCGAGGGCGGCGGCACCGCGGCGGACGATGAGGTCGCCGGAGAGCAGGATGTCGGGCTCGCCGAGCGCGCGCATCGCGACGTAGTCGGCGGTCCACGGGCCGACGCCGTGGAAGGCGACGAGCGCCGCCCGGAGCTCCGCTCGCGGCATGCCGTGCTCGATCATGAGCTCGCCCGTCTCGAGGGCCTCGGCGATGCGGGTCAGCGTCGCCGTGCGTCGTGCCGGCCCGCGCAGCAGCTCCGCGCCGTCGCGGGCGATGCGCGCGGCGGTGGGCGGGAGGCGGGTGACGGATCCGTGCGCGACCGACCCGGGCAGGTCCTCACCGAGGTCCGCCGTCATGCGGCGATGGGTGGCGCGTGCGGAGGCGACCGAGATCTGCTGGCCCACGATCGTGCGGAAGAGGGTCGAGCGCGGATCCAGCGTGCCGGGGATGCGGAGGCCGGGCGTCGCGCGCACGGCGGCGGCGAGCGCGGGGTCGCGGGCGAGGTCCGCGTCGATGCGGGCCGCGTCGACGTCGAGGCCGAGCAGGCGGCGCGTGCCGGCGAGGAGCTCGGGGGCGTCGGCGGCGTGCTCGACGCGGGTGGTCACCTCGTCGCCGGGCTCGCGGTCGACGAGGCGCACGGTCACCGTCCCCGCGCCGTGCGCGAGCCGGGCCGACTGCGTGAACGAGGTCGTGTCGCCCTCCTCGGCGCCCGTGACGGCATGCCAGGAGAGGAAGCGGATCACGCCGTCGCCGTCGAAGGGCGCCGGCACCTCGAGCACCGTCCGGGCGACGTGCGCGGGCGCCGCGGCGCCGGGGGAGTCCATGCGCCCAGCCTGCCCGACGCCCCCGACCGCGGCGGGCGCGCGACCTACAGTGGATCGCATGATCGACGACGACGTGATCCGCACCCCTCACACGCCCGCCGACGCCGACGCCGTCCGCGCGGAGCTCGTCGCCGCCCTCGGGGACGTCGTCGCCACCGACCCGGCCTCCCTCGAGGACGCGCGCTCCGACCGGTCCGGCTACCGCAGCCCGGCCGCGCCGATCGCCGTCGTGCACGCGACCGAGGTGGATCACGTCGTCACGACCCTCCGCATCGCGAGCGCCACCGGCACGCCCGTCGTCACGCGCGGCGCCGGCACGGGCCTCGCCGGAGGCGCGACGGCGACCGCGGGCGAGATCGTGCTGTCGGTGCGGGGCATGGACCGGATCCTCGAGGTCAGCGAGGCCGACGAGCTCGCGGTCGTGGAGCCCGGCGTCCTCAACGACGACCTCAACGCCCGGCTCGCCCCGCTCGGCCTCTGGTACTCGCCGGATCCCGCGAGCAAGGCCATCTCCACCATCGGCGGCAACATCGCCACCAACGCGGGCGGCCTGCTGTGCGCCAAGTACGGCGTGACGCGCGAGGCCGTCCTCGCGCTCACGGTCGTGCTCGCCGACGGCCGCGTGGTCGACACCGGGCACCGCACCGTCAAGGGCGTCACGGGCTACGACCTCACCGCGCTCATGATCGGCTCCGAGGGCACGCTCGGCGTCCTCGTGCGCGCGACCGTCCGCCTCCGCCCGCTGCCGACCGCGACGCCGTCGACGGTCGCCGCGTTCTTCCCGGACTCCGCATCGGCGGCCGCCGCGGCCTCCGCGATCACGGCCGCGCGCATCCGGCCGGCCGCGATGGAGCTGCTCGACGGCGGCGCGCTCGAGGCCATCGACGCGTTCCTCGGCACCGACCACTCCACCCGCGGATCCGCCCATCTGCTCGTGCGCTGCGACGGCCCGGATGCGGCGGACGAGGCCGCCCGCGTGGTCGAGGTCGTCGTCGCGGGCGGCGGCACGGCCGACGTGACCGACGACGCCGACGAGGGCGAGCGCCTCCTCGCGATCCGCCGCGCCTTCCACCCGGCGCTCGCCGCCCGGGGACGCGTGCTCATCGAGGACGTCGCCGTGCCGCGCTCGCGCCTCGCGGACATGCTCACGCGGATCCGCGAGATCGAGCGGGAGACGGGCCTCGCCATCCCGACCGTCGCGCACGCGGGCGACGGGAACCTGCACCCCAACTTCCTCCTCCCGGAGGATCCGACCACGCCGGACGGCGACGCGACCGGGATCCCCGATGCCGTCTGGCACGCGGCCGACCTCCTCTTCCACGCGGCCGTGGACCTCGGCGGCACGCTCACGGGCGAGCACGGCGTGGGCCTGCTCAAGCGGCGCTGGCTCGCCGACGAGCTGGGCGACGACGTCATGGGGCTGGCCGCCGGGATCCGCCGCGTGTTCGATCCGCAGGGGATCCTCAACCCCGGCAAGGCGGCCTGAACCCGGGCGAGGCGGCCTGATCAGACGGCGATCCTGCCGGGTGTCCGCGCGCCGAGCCGACCCGGACGGCGGGCGATCCCCTCGGTAGGCTGGCGAAGCCGATCCGCCGAAGAGAGGGCCGTCGTGACCGACCCGTCCGTCCCCGTGACCGCCCACCGTCCCTCGCCGGCCTCGCCGCCGCCGTCCATGGAGCTGCCGACGCCGCACGCGTCGTCGCGGATCACCGCGTCGGCCGTGCTCGGCGTCGTGGGCGTCGCCGTGCTGCTGCTCGTCGGCCTCGTCGTCGCCGCCTACCTCGTGCTCAGCCTCGGGATCCAGGCCGTCGCGATCTGCGCGCTCCTCGCCCTCATCCCGCTCGCCGGCGTGCTCCTCGCCATCCGCTGGGTCGACCGGTGGGAGCCCGAGCCGCGGCTCGCGCTCCTGTTCGCGCTGCTGTGGGGTGCGGCCGCATCCGTGGCGATCGCGCTGCTCTTCGACCTCGTGGCGCAGTACGCGCGCCTCGCGATCGGCGTGCCGACGCAGTACACCGAGTTCCTGCAGCTCGCCGTCCAGGCGCCCGTCGTCGAGGAGAGCGCGAAGGCGATCGGCCTCCTCCTCATCTTCTGGGTCGCGCGCCGCCACTTCGACGGGCCGGTAGACGGCGTCGTCTACGGCGCCACCATCGCGGCCGGCTTCGCCTTCACGGAGAACATCGTCTACTTCGGCGGCCCGCTCGTCTCCGGCACGACCGGCACGCTCGTCGGCACCTTCGTGCTGCGCGGCCTCTTCTCGCCGTTCGCGCACGTGACCTTCACGATGATCACCGGCATCGCCATCGGCTACGGCGCGCGTCGCGGACCCGGTGCGGCCCTCGGCTTCGGCGCGAGCGGGCTCGTCGGCGCCATCGTGCTGCACGCGCTCTGGAACACGGGCGTCACCATCACGGGCGACTTCCTCTCCTTCTACGTGCTGCTGCAGGTGCCGATCTTCGCGTTCCTCGTGACCGTCGTGATCCTCCTGCGCCGCTACGAGATCCACCTCACGCGCCGCCGCCTCCGCGAGTACGCGGCCGTCGGCTGGTTCACGCCCGCCGAGGTCGAGATGCTGAGCACGTGGCAGGGGCGCCGCCGGGCCCGGCTCTGGGCGCGCACGCGCGGCGGTGACGCGGGCCGGGCCATGGGCCTCTTCACGCGCGACGCCACGCGCCTGGCGTTCGCGCGGCAGCGGATGCTCTCCGAGCGGCCCGCCGCGTCCGGCCGGTCGGAGGCCGGGCACCTCGACGACGAGCGGCGCCTGCTGCGCGCCGTCACCGGTCACCGCGAGGCGCTCCTTCGCGGCGGACGTCGCTAGCCGCCCAGCGTCGTGGGCGAGCCGGGCATCCCGTCCGGTGTCGCAGGTCGCGAGTAGCGTCGGAGGCACCACACGAGGAGGCACCACCATGAGCGATGCGAACCAGGACACCACAGGCGGCGACGAGAAGGAGATGCTCGGCTCCTCCACCCCCACGCCGCCCCAGAGCGCCGAGAAGGACCCGAGCACCTGGGTCACGGGCGACGAGCCGATGACGGGCGCGCAGCGCAGCTACCTCGACTCGCTCGCCACGCAGGCCGGCGAGGAGATCCCCGCCGACCTCAACAAGGCGGAGGCGAGCGAGCAGATCGAGCGCCTGCAGGAGAAGAAGGACACCGCGTCGCCGCAGTCGGACGACGCGAGCTGATCCGCGCATGACGGGGACGGGCGGGTGCCGCACAGGCGCCCGCCCGTCGTCGCGTGACGCGGGGGACCGCACGAAGGGGGAGGACGCATGACCACGCTCGTCGGGTACGTCCGCGTCGCGCGCTCCGAGGAGTCCTACCAGGACCAGGTCGATGCCCTCGACGCGGCCGGCTGCGAGCGGATCTTCGTCGACGTCGCCGGAGGCCCCAAGGCCCCACGCCCCGGCCTTCAGGACGCGCTCGACTACCTCCGCGAGAACGACGAGCTGCTCGTCGTGAGCCTCGACCGGCTAGGGCCGGGCACCGCCGACGTGGTGCGGATCCTCAACTCCCTCGAGGCGCGCGGCATCGCCTTCCGCGCCGTCCGCGACGGGCTGGAGGCCGGCACCGCGGCTGGCCGCGGGTTCTTCGCGGCCACGCTCGCGCTCGCGACGGTGGAGGCGACGACGGAGGCCGAACGGCATCGCCGCCGCTCCGGCGACCGGCCCGCGCGCGCGACCCCCGATGCCGGGGAAGAGACGCCCGTCGCACCCGCCTTCCCGTCGCTGCCCAAGGGCATCACGCGGCGGAAGCTCCAGATCGCGGTCGAGGAGCGGTCGAAGGGCCGCGACACCGCGGAGATCGCGCGCGTGCTCGACGTGAGCGAGCGCGTCGTCACGCGCGCGCTCGCCTGGGCGGAGTCGGGGCGCCTGGGCGGCATGTCGCGCTGAGGCCGGGGACGGCCGCGGCGGCTCGGGCTCGGGTCCGCGCGAGCTGGTCCCCGCGACGGAGCGCGTCGGCACCCGCGGCCGAGGTGCCCGGCCCGCCTGTTTCCTAACCTGGGGAGATGACCGGATCCCGCCCCGCGCCCCCACGACGACCGGCGGGTCGTCCCCGGGCGGTCCGCCGTCGCCGCGACGCCGTGCTGGCGGCCGTGGTCGCCACCGCGCTCGTCGGCGTCGGCCTGGTGACCGGGATCCTCCCCTCGCCGGTCGGCGGCGCGTCGGCCGATCCCGCCTCCTGCACCGTCGACGCGCTCACGGCCGGCTGGTCGACCGGCACGCTGCACCTGTCCGCCGCCGAGGTGGACGGCGACGCGGGTGCCGGCGTCCTCGACGTGCGCGGCGACGTGCCGGCCGCCACCGCCAGCACCATGAAGGTCCTCACCGCGGCGGCGGCCGTCGAGTCGCTCGGCCCCGACCGCCGCGTCGCGACCCGCGTGCTCCAGGGCCCGCGCGCCGACACGGTCGTCCTCGTGGGCGGCGGCGACCCGACGCTCAGCCGCCTCCCCGCCGGCACCGACGGCGTCTACCCCGACGCCCCGCACCTCGACGACCTCGCCCGCCAGGTGCTCGACGCCCGACGCGCCGATCCGGACCTCGCCGACGTCCCGATCCGCCGCCTGCAGGCCGACAGCAGCCTGTTCACCGGGCCGGTCTGGCTGCCGGAGTGGCCGCTCGAGGCCCGGCGGGGCGGATCCATGTCGAACATCACGGCGCTCATGGTCGACGGCGACCGCGACGACCCGGCCGAGCCCTACTCGCGCCGCGGCGATGCGGCCGTCGCGCGCGCGGCCGACGCCTTCGCCGCGCTGCTCGGCGACGACGTGGCGGCCGACGGTCCGCTCGTGACCGCGGCGGCCGGATCCGCCGTGCTCGGCACCGTGGAGTCCGCGCCCGTCCGCGACCTCGTCGGCTACATGCTCACCCACTCGGACGGCACGCTCGCGGAGACCCTCGCGCGCCTGGTCTCGATCGAGGAGGGCGCACGCAGCGCGGCCGCGGACATCCAGCGCGGCACGCCCGCCGCCCTCGCGGGCCTCGACCTGCCCGCCGACGGCGTCGTGCTGGTCGACGGCTCCGGCCTGTCGTACGCGAACCGCGTGCCGGCCGCGCTCCTCACGCGGCTCATGGTGCGGGTCGCGGAGCACCGCGGCGACCTCGCCGTCGCCGGGCGCACGGGCACCCTCGCGGAGGGCGGCCGCTTCACGGGCGAGGCGGATGCGGCGGCCGGCCGGATCCGCGGCAAGACGGGCACGCTCGAGCGGATGCACGGGCTCACCGGCATCGCCGACGCGGAGGACGGCACCGAGGTGGCCTTCACCATCTGGGCGGAGGACGTGGATCCGTCCGTCCCCGCGGAGTCCGCCCGCGCCGAGATCGACTCGCTCGCGACCGACCTCCACCGCTGCGGCGGCGCGCTCGGCGGCTGATCCGCTCGCGACCGGCGACGCGCGAGGCGCCCGCCTCCTACGCCCCCGAGCGCCCCACGAGCCGGTGGTCGTGCGCGTACACGACGAGCTGCACGCGGTCCCGCAGCGCGAGCTTGGCGAGGATGCTGCTCACGTGCGTCTTCACGGTCGACTCGCTCACGAACTCGAGGGCCGCGACTTCGGCGTTCGAGAGGCCGCGGGCCACGTGCCCGAAGACGTCCTTCTCGCGCACGCTCAGCGAGCGGAACGCCGGCGGCGCCGGGGGAGCGGGCGCTGCGGTCGCGTCCGAGGTGAACAGCTGCGTGAGCTCGTCCGGCGCGAGGACGGCGCTGCCCGCGTGCACGGCGCGGATCGCGGCGGCGAGGAACGCGGGCGTCGCGTCCTTCAGGAGGAAGCCGCTCGCGCCGCCCCGGATGGCCGTGGCCGAGGCGCGGTCGAGCGCGAACGTCGTAAGCACGATGACGCGCGGGGGAGCGTCCCGCGTCCCGTCGAAGAGGGCGCGCACGGTCTCGAGGCCGTCCATCACGGGCATGCGCATGTCGAGGAGCACGACGTCGGGCCGCACCTCGTCGATCACGCCGAGGCCCTCCTGCCCGTCGCCGGCCTCGCCGACCACCTCGAGGTCGGGCTGGGCGTCGAGGGCGACGCGCACGCCGCCGCGGAACAGCTCCTGGTCGTCGACGAGCACGATGCGGATCACGGGCGGCCTCCTGGCACGGCGAGGGGGTGGGCGGCGGGCAGGGGGATGCGGGCGCGCGCGGTGAACAGGTCGTCGACGGCCTCGGCCTCGAGGTCGCCCCCGACGGCGGCGAGCCGCGCGCGCATGCCGTCGACCCCGGTGCCCACGCGCAGCGACTCGATGCCGAGCGGGCCGGTGCGGTCGGGGACGGTTCCGCGTCGCGCGACCGGGTTCTCGACCTCGAGCACGACGTCGGCGGCGCGCCACGTCTCGCGCAGGCGGATGCGCCCGCCGGGTTCGCCGTGCCGCATCGCGTTGGTCGTCATCTCCTGCGCGACGCGGCGGATGACCACCTGGCGTGCGGGATCCACCTGTCGCCGGATCCCGCGCACCTCGTGTGCGAGGTCGACGCCGGCCGCCCGCACCTGCGCGACGACGGCGTCGAGGTCCTCGGGCCCCTCGTCCGCGTCGGTGACGCTGGTGCCGCTCAGGACCTCGCGCACCTCGGCGAGCGAGCGGCGGGCGGTGTCGGCGATGGTGGCGGAGACGCCGCGGATCCGCTCCTCGTCGTCGAGGAACTGCACGGAGTCGGCCTGCGCGATGATGACCGCGAGCGAGTGCCCGACGATGTCGTGCACGTCGCGCGCCATGCTCGCCCGCAGCGTCTCGGCCTGCGCGAGGTCGACGGCCTTCACCGCGGTGTCCTCGGCCTGGACGCGGAGGCGCGACTCGGTGGTGCGGGACCGGATCACGCGCACCACGAGGCCGGTCAGCCACGCGAGGAGCAGCATCAGGACCGGCGCCAGGACGAAGATCACGGCGCCGATGCCGCCCGGGCTGATCAGGAGCGAGTAGCGGGCGCCCGTGTGCAGCAGGTAGACGGTGGCCATCGCGCCGCCGACGACCGCGGAGGCGCCGCCGAGGACGGCCGTCGTGCGGGATCCCCGCCGGGCGGTGGAGTAGAGCACCAGCAGCAGCGCCAGGTCGGCGAAGCCGGGCCGCTCGCCCAGCTGCCACTGCGCGAGCGCCATCGCCCAGGCCAGTCCGAGCGAGGCTCCCGGGAAGACCGAGCGCACGACGACGGCGAGGAGCACCAGGAGCGCGACGGCGGGGTTCGCCATCTGCACGTCCACCGGCGGACTCAGGGCGAGTCCGGCCAGCACGATCCCGACGACCGCGTCCACGGAGACCTCGACGCCGTCGTGGTGCCGAGGTGCGCGAGCGCGCGTCGCGGCAGCTGTCCCGGTGTCCATCGGCCACAGCCTAGGCGCGGCCCCTCGGCCGGGTCGCCCCTCGCGGGTACCGGGATCCGGTACCCGCGAGGGAGGGGCGTCCCTACTTCTTCTTCGTCAGCGCGGATCCCTTGTGTGCCGCGGTCTTGCCGGACTTGTCGCTCTCCACGATGTACGCGGGCTCGTCGGACGATGCCGTGAAGTGCTGCCCGTCGTGCTGGAAGTCCTTCGTCTTCTCCTCGACGACCTTCCCGTGCGTCTCGCCCTGGGGCGTGTTCCAGGTGACGTGGTCGCCCTTCTTCAGCGCGGCCATCAGATCGTCGCCACCGATCCGGAGTCGACGCGGTAGTTGGATCCGTTCACGAACGACGCGAGGTCGGAGCAGAGGAACGCGACGACGTTCGCGACCTCGGCAGGCGTTCCGCGGCGCTTCAGCTCCATGTACGGGCGCTCCTCGTCGAGGAACGACTCGATCGCGTCGTCCGTCGAGGTGCCCAGCTGGTCGGCGCGCTTCTCCATCATCGCGTCCGTCATCGGCGTGTGGATGAAGGCGGGCGACACCGCGTTCACGAGCAGCCCCTCCTTCGCGTAGCTGCGCGAGAGGCCCTTCGACAGCGCGAGTATCCCGGCCTTGGCGGCGCAGTAGGGGAGCTCGTCGTCGTACGGCTGCACGGCGTCCTCGGAGGCGAGGAACACGATCCGGCCCCAGCCGCCCTTCCGGAGCGACGGGAGGAACTGCTTCACGAGCCGCACGGGGCCGAGGAGGTCGACCTCGATGGTGCTCGTCCAGCCCTCGTCGTCGATCTCGTGGAAGAGGCCCTGCGCGCCCGTGATGCCCGCGGACTGCACGAGGATGTCGATGTCGCCGACCGCCTCCTGCACCTTCTCGTGCAGCGCGGCGAGCGACTCGACGCTCGTCACGTCGGCCGCGAACGCGTGCACGCGGTCGCCCCCCGTCGAGCTTCGCGGCGGCCTCGTCGAGCGAGCCCTGGTCCTGGTCGCTGAGGACGACGGTCGCGCCCTCGGCGAGGAGGATGCGGGCGGTCTCCCACCCGATCCCCGAGTCGGCGCCCGTGATGAGCGCGGTCTTCCCTGTGATGCCGAGATCCATCCCGGCCTCCTCACTGCCCCGCTGCCGGAGCGTCGATGCGTCGCCGTGCCGTGGAGACACAGCGAGGGCCGCACCAGGTGGTGCGGCCCTCGGTCTGCTGGGTGCGGTCCTACTCGGCGGCCGAGCCGACGCGGCGGTTCTCCGCGGAGACCATCCACGCGTACTGCTCGAGCGCGGTGATGAAGCCGTGCAGGAGGTCCGCGGTGGTCGGGTCCTCCTCGTCGACGTCGTCGTGCACCTCGCGCATGGTGTGCACGGCGGCCTCGAGGCGCTGGGTCACGAGGTCCACGGTCTCGGCCGTGTCGACCTCGCCCTGCGGGTACTCGGGCAGCGTGGTGTTCTCGGCTACGGTGTCGCTGCGGCCGTCCGGAGTCGCATGCAGGGCGCGCATGCGCTCGGCAAGGTCGTCGCTGAACTCGCGCGCCGACTCGATGATCTCGTCGAGCTGGAGGTGCAGGTCGCGGAAGTTCTTGCCGACGACGTTCCAGTGCGCCTGCTTGCCCTGGATGTGCAGCTCGATGAGGTCGACGAGGACCTTCTGCATGTTCTCGTGCAGCTGCTCGCTGGCCTCGAAGCCGCGCTCGGCGTTCTGTCGCTTGGTGGGCTTGGAGCCCTCGGGCTGGCCGGCCTTCGCGGATGCGGTGGTGGGGCGTTCGACGGTCGTGGTCATGTGCGACTCCTCGTTCTGTTCGTGCGTGGGGTCGGGGGTTCCCGATCCGTGCGAGGCGGCATCCGGTGGGAGGGAGCCCCGCGGGCCGGGCGTGCTCGCGCGCGTCATCCGGCCTCCCCTCGACGGTACGCCCGCCGCTTGTCTCTCGCACGAACGATGAGTGGGCTCACAGTCCGCGCCCAGCGTCGTCCCCTGTCCCTTCGCCTGGCGGACGGCCGCGCGCTCCCGGTGCTTGGCTGGATCCATGACCGCCATCACCTCCGACCTCCGCGTCCTCCGCGACGCCCGCGCGATCCTCGTCGAGAGCCTCTGGTGGGATCCGGCCGGCGACGTGATGTGGAACGACATCACCGCGGGCACGCTGCATCGGAGCCCGTGGGAGGGCGCGGTCGACGGATCCGACGACACCGTGCTCGAGCTGCCGCCGCCGCTCGCGTCCTTCCAGCCGGCCGACGACGGCGGCTTCGTCGCGGGCCTCGGCGACCGCATCGTGCTGGCCGACCGCGCCGGGCGGATCACGCGGGAGCTCGCGACGGTCGCGCACGCGCACGCCGGGATGCGGCTCAACGAGGGCAAGGTCGACCCGGAGGGCCGCTTCGTCATCGGTTCCATGGACGTCACCGAGGGCAAGCCCGACGCCGCCGTCTACTCGGTCGACGGAGCAGGCAGCCTGCGCACCCTCATCGGCGGCTTCGCGATCACCAACGGCTTCGAGTGGACCGACGGCGGCAGCACCATGATCCTCACCGACACCGGGCAGCAGACCGTCTACCGCGCCCCCTACTCGGCCGACGGCGAGCTCGGCGACCTCGAGCACTGGATCCACGGGGAGATGAGCGACGGCCTGACCCTCGACGCGGACGGCTACGCGTGGAACGGCGTCTACGGCGCGGGCAAGGTGATCCGCTGGGCGCCCGACGGCACGAAGGACCTGGAGATCGAGGTGCCCGCGCCGAACGTCACGTCGGTCGCCTTCGCCGGGCCCGACCTCCGCACGCTCGTCATCGGCACCGCGCGCGAGAACCTCACCGAGGAGCAGCTCGAGGAGCACCCGCTCTCGGGCGGTGTCTTCGCGATCGACACCGCCGTCTCGGGGCGCCCTGTGAACGTGTTCCGCACCGCGGTCGCCGACGCCGCGCGAGCGTAGCGTCGAAGGCGCCGTCCGACCGGGCGGCGACACTCTCACGAGGAGGAGAAGCACATGACCGGAGAGAGCATCCAGGGCCGCACGGTGGCCTTCCTGCTGACGGACGGCTTCGAGCAGGTCGAGCTGACGGAGCCGTGGAAGGCCGTTCAGGAGGCGGGCGGGAAGCCCGTGCTCGTGTCCCCGAAGTCGGACACCGTGCAGGGCCTCAACCACATCGACAAGGCCGACACGTTCGACGTGGACGTCCAGGTCAAGGACGCGGACGCCGCCGACTACGACGGCCTCGTGCTGCCCGGCGGCGTCGTGAACGCGGACGACCTCCGCGTCGACGCCGACTCGATCGCCTTCGCGAAGGCCTTCTTCACGGCGGGCAAGCCCGTCGCGTCCATCTGCCACGCGCCGTGGATCCTCATCGAGGCCGGCGTGGTCGACGGCCGCCGCATGACCTCGTACCCGACCCTCGCCACCGACCTCCGGAACGCCGGCGCCGAGTGGGTCGACGAGGAGGTCGTGGTCGACAGCGGCTTCGTCACGAGCCGCAACCCCGACGACCTGCCCGCGTTCAACGCGAAGCTGATCGAGGAGATCGCCGAGGGCGAGCACGACGAGCAGCACGCCTGACCGGCGCCTAGGGTGAGGGCGTGACCACGCCCTCACCCGACGCGCGCTTCCGTCAGACCACGCCGGCGCCGCGCCCCGTCCGCCTCGCCGGGCTCGTGATCGCCGTGGGCGGCCTCGTGGCCCTCGTCGCCACCGGGGGCACCGCCGTCGGCGTGATCCTGGCCGTCCTGCTGGTGGCGGCCGGTGCCGTCGTCGGCGCGCTCCGGATCCGCATCACGCTCGACCCGGGCGAGGTCGAGGTGGCGCTCGTGCCGCTGAAGCGCATCCGGATGCCGTACTCCGCCGTCGCGGACTGCACGGTCGTCGACCATCTCCGCCCGCGCACCGTCGGCGGCATCGGCGTCCGATCCCTGCCGGGCGGCGGCGCCGCGATCCTGCTCGACGCCGGGCCCGCCGTGGCGATCGAGGGGGCCGACGGCACCCGGCACCTCGTGCGCAGCACCTTCCCGCGGGAGGCGGCCACGCGGATCCGCGACCGGGCCGCCGCCGCGCCGCTCGCCCCTCCAGCCGACGACGACGACCCGGAGGATCCGGCCGCGACCACCGCCTAGGCTCGTCGCGTGACCACCGCACCCCCCGCCGCACGCCGTCCCCGCACCTCCCGCCCCGTCGTCGTGGCGCTCGCGGTCGTCGTGGTGGTCGTGGGCTTCGTCCTCGACCAGCTCAGCAAGCGCTGGGCCGTCGACGCCCTCGGCGGCGGCGAGACCATCCCGCTGTTCCCGACCGCGCGGTTCGCGCTGGTCTACAACCCGGGCGTCTCCTTCGGCATGGGCGCCGAGGTCGGGCCGCTGCTCACCGTCGGGATCATGGCGCTCGCGCTCGGCCTCGCCGTGTGGGTCGGCTGGCAGATCCGCCACCGCGCCTCGCTCCTCCAGGTGCTGCTGCTCTCGGCCGTGCTCGCGGGCGCGCTCGGCAACCTGTTCGACCGCATCACCCGCGCCGAGGACGGCCCGCTGTCCGGCCACGTCGTCGACTTCATCGCCGTCGAGTGGTTCGCGGTCTTCAACGTGGCCGACATCCTCACGGTCTGCGGCATGATCGCGTGGGCCCTCACCACCGTCTTCGGGCGCGAACCCGGACCGGAGGAGCGCGACGACGACGCGGACGATGCGGCCGTCGCCTCGCCCGAGGGCGCCGGATCCGCACCCACCGACCGCGCCTGACGCCCCGGCGTAGCGTGAGGGGATGACCACGATCCCCACACTGGAACTGTCCGACGGGAACCGCATCCCCGCCATCGGCCTCGGCACGTACGGGTTGGACGACGACGCGGGCGCCGAGCTCGTGTCCGGCGCGATCGGCGCCGGCTACCGGCTGCTCGACACGGCGCTCAACTACGGCAACGAGGCCGCGGTGGGCGACGGGATGCGCCGCTCCGGCGTCCCGCGCGAGGAGCTCTTCCTCACCACCAAGCTGCCCGGCCGCCACCACGGCTACGACGAGACGCTCGCGTCCTTCGAGGAGTCGCGCGCGTCGCTCGGCGTCGACTACGTGGACCTGTACCTCATCCACTGGCCGAACCCGAGCGTCGACAGGTACGTCGACAGCTGGCGCGCGTTCGTCGAGCTGAAGGAGCGCGGTCTCGTGCGATCCATCGGCGTCTTGAACTTCACGCCCGCGCACCTCACGCGCATCCAGGAGGAGACGGGCGTGCTGCCCGTCGTCAACCAGGTGGAGCTGCACCCGACGTTCGCGCAGGCCGATCTCCGCGCGTTCCACGCCGAGCACGGCATCGTGACCGAGAGCTGGTCGCCGCTCGGCACCCGCGAGCAGCTCATGCAGGATCCGAACGTGGTGGCCGCCGCGGACGCGCACGGCGTCACCCCGACGCAGGCGGTGCTGCGCTGGCACATCCAGTGCGGCGCGCTTCCCATCCCGCGCTCGACGGATCCCGAGCGCCAGCGCCAGAACCTCGACGTCTTCGGCTTCGAGCTCACCGAGGAGGAGGTGCGCGCGATCGGCTCCGGTCCGCAGTCGCGCCTCTGGGACGGCGACCCGGACACGCACGAGGAGATGTAGGGACCTCCGTCCCGCCGCGGCCGTCGCGTCCCCCCGGGGCGCGGCGGCCGCGTCGCGTGCGGGGCGGGTCAGCGGCCGAGCAGCGCGGGGATCCCGAGCAGCACGACGCCCGCGACCAGGCACGCGGCGGCGATCAGCACGAGCACGCCGACCCAGAGGATCCCCGGCAGGTGCGTCAGCCGCCCGAGCTGGTCGGCGTCCGAGGCGCCGCCGCCGCGCCGGGAGCGCGACCGCTGCAGCTCGAGCGTTGCCCGCAGCGCGCCGAGCAGGAGGAACAGCGCGAGCGCGTGCGCCGCGACGCCCTGCACCACGATCGGCGCGGCACCCGCGATGACGCCGACCACGACGCCCGCGACGAGGCACGACCACAGGCCGAACCAGTTGCGCACCTGGATCACCACAAGCGCGAGCAGCACGAGCCAGAGCCACAGCACCGCCGCGGATCGACCCTGCCCGGCGAGCCACGCGGCGCCGAGGCCCGCCAGCGCGGGAGCCGGGTACCCGGCGAGCAGCGTCACGACCATGCCCGGCCCGCCGACGCTCACGGTGAGGCCCGAGGTGTCCGAGTGCAGCCGGATCCCCGCGAGCCGCCGCCCGCTGAGCGTCGCCGCGAGCCCGTGGCCGCCCTCGTGCACGATCGTGACGGCGTGACGCGTGAGCCGCCACGCGGCAGGCACGAGCACGAGCACCGCGGCGAGCGCGACGGCGATGAGCGCGGGCCCGGTCTCCAGCGGCGCCTCGACGGCGGTCGCGCGGGCGACGAGGTCGCGGACGATCTCGACGGGGTCCATGGGCGCTCCTCGGGACGGCGTGCGTGGACGCGGGGGTCGGGCGGGGGAGAGCCCAGCCGACCACATGCGCCTGACGGACCGCCGCCGTCCGGCCACCGACTACCGTTGTCGGGTGCCCGAGACCTCCGCATCCGACCTCGTCCGCTCCCTGCTGCTCACCGTCCCCGACTTCCCGCAGCCGGGGATCCTGTTCCGCGACCTGACGCCCGTGCTCGCCGACGGCGCCGGCTTGCGCGCCGTGGTCGACAACCTCGTGGCCGCCGGCGGTCCCGTCGACGCGGTGGCGGGCGTCGAGGCGCGCGGCTTCCTCCTTGCCGCGGCCGCCGCCTACGCGTCCGGCGTCGGCACGCTCGCCGTGCGCAAGGCGGGCAAGCTGCCCGGCGAGGTGCTCCGCGAGACGTACGCGCTGGAGTACGGCGAGGCCGCCATCGAGCTGCACCCGGGCCAGCTCGCGCCCGGATCCCGCGTGCTGCTCCTCGACGACGTGCTCGCCACCGGCGGCACCCTCGAGGCGGCCGCCCGCCTGCTGGAGCGCGCCGGCTACGAGGTCGCGGGCATCGGCGTCGTGCTCGAGCTCGCGGACCTCGGCGGTCGCGCGCGCCTCGCGGGCCACGACGTGCACGCGATCCTCTCGCTCTGACACCGCGTACGACGACGGAGGGCCGGACGCGCGATGCGTCCGGCCCTCCTCGCGTGCGGTGCCGGGATCAGCTCCAGAGCCTGCGGGTCGCGATCTCCGCGCCCTGTGCCAGGCTCTCGAGCTTCGCCCACGCGATCTGCGGGTGGATCCGGCCGCCGAGCCCGCAGTCGGTCGACGCGATCACCCGCTCCCGCCCCACGAGCCGGGCGTAGCGCTCGATCCGGTCGGCCACGAGCTCCGGGTGCTCGACCACGTTCGTCGCGTGCCCCACGACGCCGGGGACGATGAGCTTCCCGTCGGGCAGCTCCACGTCCTCCCACACCCGCCACTCGTGCTCGTGCCGCGCGTTCGCGCCCTCGAACGAGTACGCGCCCGCGTCGATCTCGAGCATCGTCCGCACCAGGTGCCGGAACTCGATGTCCGTCGTGTGCGGCCCGTGCCACGAGCCCCAGCAGAGGTGGAAGCGGATCCGCTCTGGCGGCAGCCCGCGCAGCGCGTGGTTGAGCGCCTCCACCCGGATGCGCGTGAACGCCAGGTAGTCCTCCACGCTCGGCTCCGGGTTGATCTGGTCCCAGTTCTCCGCGATCGACGGGTCGTCGATCTGCAGCACGAACCCCGCGTCGATGATCGCGACGTACTCCTCGCGCATCGCGTCGGCGCACGCCCAGATGAACTCCTCCTCCGTCGCGTAGTGCAGGTTGCCGATTCGCGACGCGCTGCCGGGGGAGAGGGAGGTGATGAAGCCCTCCTCGTACCCGTTCGCGTCGAGCGCCTGCTTCAGGTGCGCGATGTCGGCCTGGATGGCGTCGTGCCCCGTGTAGGAGACGGGCCCCGTGGCGCTCGGGAACTCGATGGGCGCGTCGCCCACGGTGATGCCGCTCGACGGATCCCGGTAGGCGTCGGCGAAGATCGTCCAGTCGCGGCGGTCGGGGAAGGTCGTCAACCGCACGTCCCCCGGCGAGCTGCGCACGGGCTCGGAGGAGAAGGGGCCGCCCGGCACGAGCTCGAGCCCGCTGAGGCGCTGGAACGAGTACGACCACCAGGCGCCGTAGTCGATCGCGCTCGACATGGCCTTGCCGTACTCGCCGTCGCCGGGCACGGTGATCCCGACCTCGCGCTGGCGGGCGACGAGGCCGTCGACCGCGTCGGCCAGCACGGCGTCGAGGCCGTCGTCGGCCGGGGCCGGAGCCGGGGCGGACGGGAAGGACGCCTGCCCGCCGACGAGCACGGCCTTCCTGCTGTCCGCGCGCGCCGCGTTGGCGGCGATGAGCGCGTCCGTCCGCGGCAGGCTGCCGGCGTGGGACGTCTGGATCCGGTCGGTGCTGTCGAGCATGGGGACCTCCGCGGGTCTCTCGTGCCGTCGGGCGGCCTCGCACGACCGCCCGCGGCGAGCGGGAACTGATCGCAGGCGGTGTCCGTCCGCGGATGCGGGTGGGACGCGAGGCTTCGCGGGATGCGCTGCACGCACATGCTCCCATCGGGTCATCCCCGAGGACCGGTCGGACGCAACAGGGCGTCATGGAACCGGCACCTCCGGCGGATCCGGCACCCAGGGGAATGCCCGGATGATGGACGGATGCTCCTCCGCCACCCCGTCCTCGGAACCGCCACGGCCCTGTACCTCGGCCTGGTCGCGTGGATCACGCTGTCGCCGGAGCCCTACGACCGCCGCCTCGACGGCTACCTCTTCCGTGCCCTCCGCGCCCTGCACCGCCACGACGGCACCTCGTGGATCACGTACTCCTCCGTCGAGGGCGCGGCGAACGTCGCGATGTTCCTGCCGGTCGGCATGTTCCTCGTGCTGCTCCTCGGCCGATCGCGCTGGTGGCTCGCGATCGCGCTCGGCGTCGGCCTGTCCGCGCTGATCGAGACCGCCCAGGCGTTCCTGCCCACGCGCGTCTCCGACGTCCGCGACCTCGTGCACAACGGCCTGGGCGCGCTCCTCGGCGTCGTGCTCGTGCTGATCCTCACGGCCCGCTCCGAGAACGCCCGCCGCCGCGCGCTCCGCCGGCGCCCGCAGCCCGCGTCCACGGTGTAGCAGCGCCTCGTCGGCACGCGCCGCTGACCCCGCGCGGCGCTCCGTCCGCGGCGCAGGCGGTCCCGCCCGCGGTCAGGGGACGCCCCCTCGGCTCGATAGGATTGACGCCGGATTCCAAGGGGTGTGCAGGTGACCGGTACGGAGCTGGAGCGCGAGCGGGCGTACGTCACCCGCCTCTACGGACGACTCGACGCGGTGCGCGCGGACACGCGGGACCAGCTGATCGCGGTGCGGGACAGCCCCACCGGCGGCACCCACCAGAACCGCTCCGAGCGGGACGCGTTCGCGCGCATCTACGAGGACCGGCTGCAGGCGCTCCGCGAGGTCGACGAGCGCCTCGTCTTCGGGCGCCTCGAGTTCGAGGACGGCCACCTGCCGGAGGACGAGCCGCGGGACGCCGCACCCGCGCGCACGGCAGGCGACGGGGATCCGGTCTACCGGTACATCGGCCGCATCGGCCTCCGCGACGACGACCTCCAGCCGCTCCTCCTCGACTGGCGCGTGCCCCAGGCGAGCGCCTTCTACCAGGCCACCGCCGCCACCCCGCTCGGCGCCCGCGCCCGCCGCCACCTCACCACGCGGGGCCGCGAGGTCGTGCACGTCGAGGACGAGGTGTTCGACCCGACGCTGCTCGACGAGGGCCGCACCAGCCTCCAGGGCGAGGGCGCGCTGCTGGCGGCGCTCGCCGCGGGTCGCACCGGCCGGATGAACGACATCGTCGCCACCATCCAGGCCGAGCAGGACCGCATCATCCGCTCCGACCTCCGCGGCGTGCTCGTCGTGCAGGGCGGTCCGGGCACCGGCAAGACCGCGGTCGCGCTGCACCGCGCGGCGTACCTCCTCTACTCCCACCGCGACCGGCTCGCCTCCTCGGGCGTGCTCGTCGTGGGTCCCAGCCGCTCGTTCCTCCAGTACATCGAGGCCGTGCTGCCGTCGCTCGGCGAGACGGGCGTGGTGCTCGCGAGCGTCGGCCAGCTCTACCCGGGCATCGACGCCGCGGGCGAGGATGCGCCCGAGGTCGCGGCCGTGAAGGGATCCGCCGAGATGGCCGGCCTCCTGCAGCGCGCCGTGCGCTCGCGCCAGGTCGTCCCCACCGAGGCCGTGACCCTCGACGTCAACGGCGAGCGCATCGTGCTCGAGCCGTCGCTCGTGGCCAATGCGCTCCGCCGCGCGCAGGACAGCCGGAAGCCGCACAACGAGGCGCGGCTGGTCTTCAACAAGGCGGCTCTCGGATCCCTCGCGCAGGTCCTCGCGTCGCAGATGCGCCGCAACGGCAGCGCCCTCGACGACAGCGACCTCGCCATGCTCCGCGAGGACCTCCGCACCTCCTACGACGTGAAGGTCGCGCTCAACACCGCGTGGCTCCCGCTCACCCCCGAGAAGCTGATCCAGGACCTGTACGCGCGCCCGAACTGGCTCGCCTCGCTCACCCCGCGGTGGAGCCCCGAGAAGCGCGCGCTCCTCCGCCGCGACCGCGACGCGCCGTTCACGATCGCCGACGTGCCCCTGCTCGACGAGGCCGCCGAGCTCCTCGGCGAGTTCAGCGCGCAGGCCGACGCGAGCGCGCGCGAGCGCGAGCAGCAGCGCCTCCGCGACATCGAGAACGCCGAGCAGGCCATCGAGAACATGGGCGTCGGCGGCATGGTCACGGCCGAGCGCCTCGCCGAGGGCTTCGCCGAGCAGGCCGCGCGGCGCACGACCGCCGAGCGCGCCGCATCCGACCGCACCTGGACCTACGGCCACATCGTGGTCGACGAGGCCCAGGAGCTCAGCCCCATGCAGTGGCGCGTGCTCCTCCGCCGCTGCCCGCTGCGCTCCTTCACGATCGTGGGCGACGTGGCGCAGGCCAGCTCCGCGGTCGGCGTCACCAACTGGCAGGACGCCCTCGGCCCGGTGCTGGGCCGCGAGTGGCGCCTCGAGGAGCTCACCGTCAACTACCGCACGCCCGCCCGGATCGCCGAGGCCGCCGAGCGCATGGCCATCGCGCACGGCCTCCCGGTCACCCGCTCGCGCGCCGTGCGCGAGGGCGAGCACCCCATCGACACGGTCGAGGTGGACGCCGACGAGGTGGTCTCGGCCGTGATCGACGTGGTCGACGAGGAGCGCGAGGGCGACGAGGCGGGGACGCTCGCCGTCATCGCCCGGGACGACCGCGTCGAGGAGCTGCACCGCGCGCTCGCCGAGCGCTTCGGATCCGCCGTGGGCATCGGCGTGGGCGGCCTCGGCCGGCCCATCGCGGTGCTCGGCTCGCAGGAGGCGAAGGGCCTCGAGTTCGACGTCGTCGTCATCGCGGAGCCCGACGAGATCCTCGCGCACACCTCGCGCGGCGCGGCCGGACTGTACGTCGCCATGACCCGGCCCACGCAGCGCCTGCACGTCGTCACGTCCACGGGCTTCACCGCCTGATCACGTCCGTTCGCGTCCCCGGCGGCGGGTTCGCGAACACTATGAGCACAAGTGGCATCCCCGGTCGCACGCGCGGAGGATGGGCCGGTCATGACCCGTCCTCCCGCGTCCTCCGGCCCCTCGTCCGCACCCGGTACCGGGACGGATCCCGGCCCCGGCGGAGCGCCGCGCGACGAGGCCGATCCGGTGCCGGACGGGGTCGCGTCGGTCGCCGAGGACGACGCGCCTGAGGCGCCCGACGCGCCTGCCGCATCCGCCGCCGCCCGCCGCGCGCACCGCTCGCGCGCGATTCAGGTCGTCGTCATCGTGGCCGTGGCCGTGGCCGTCGCCGTCGGCATCGCGCTCGTCCCGCCGCCCGCCGGGGTCGACCCGCGCGGCATGCACATGGCCGGCATCTTCGTCGGCACCGTCCTCGCGCTGATCCTCCAGCCGCTGCCGACCGCGCCCGTCGCGCTGGTCGGCCTCGCGGTCGCCATGCTCACCGGCACCATGACCACCGACGGCGAGGCGCTCGTCGGCTTCGCGAACCCCACGATCTGGCTCATCGTCGCGTCGTTCTTCATCGCGGACGGCTTCCTCGTCACGGGCCTCGGCCGCCGCATCGCCCTCGTCTTCGTGTCGCGGCTGGGCGGATCCAGCCTCGGCCTCGCGTACGGCATGGCGCTCACCGACCTCGTGCTCGCGCCTGCGACGCCGTCGAACACCGCGCGGGCGGGCGGCGTCGTCTACCCGATCGTCGCGTCGCTCAGCCGCGTGCAGGGATCTACCCCCGAATCGGACGCGTCGCGCCGCCGCCTCGGCTCCTACCTCGCGCTCACGAGCGTGCAGGTCAACACCGTCACCTCCGCGATGTTCGTCACGGCCATGGCGGGCAACCCCGTCGCGCAGAAGGCCGCGGCCGACCTCGGCATCGAGGTCACCTGGGGCGGCTGGGCGCTCGCGGCGCTCGTCCCCGGCCTCCTGAGCCTGGTCGTCGTGCCGTGGGCGATGTCGCGCGTCTACCCGCCGACGCTCACCCGCACGCCCGAGGCGCCGGCCCATGCACGCGAGGAGCTGCGCGGCCTCGGACCGCTGTCGGGCCACGAGCGCATCATGGCCGCCACCTTCGTGCTGCTCCTCGTGCTCTGGTGCGGCGGATCCCTGCTCGGCATCCCCGCGACCGCCGCGGCGTTCGGCGGCATCGCCGTGCTCCTCGTGACGGGCGTCCTCACGTGGTCGCACCTCGCCGCGAACGCCTCGGCCTGGTCGACGCTCATCTTCTTCGCGGTGCTCGTGGGCATGGCCGACCAGCTCGACGCGCTCGGCGTCATCGACCTCGTGGGCGGCGCGGTGTCCGGATCCGTCGGCGGTCTGCCCTGGCCGTGGGCCTTCGCGGTGCTCGCGCTCGTGTACTTCTTCTCGCACTACCTCTTCGCGTCGAACACGGCGCACATCGTCGCCATGTACGCGGTCTTCCTCGGCGCCGCGGTCGCGACGGGCACTCCGCCGCTGTTCGCCGCGCTCGTGCTCGGCTTCATCGGCAACCTCTTCGGCGGCATCTCGCACTACGCGTCGGGGCCGTCCGGCGTGGTCTTCGGATCCGGCTACGTCACGACGAAGGAGTGGTTCCGCGTCGGCTTCGTGATGGCGGTGGTGCTCATCGTGATTTGGGGCGTCGTCGGCACCGCCTGGATGGGCGTGCTCGGCCTCCTGGCCTGACGCTCCGTCCGCGCCGGCGGCCCGAGGGCATGGAGATGGGCCGACCCGATGACAGGCCGGCCCTGCGGTCATGGTCCCGGCGCCGAGACCCCTCTCCATGCGCCGTCCGTGCGACCGCTCTCCCCATGGCATCCGGACCAGTGGTGCATCGCGTCTCGGGTGGTCCGGAGCATTGCACTCTCTTCGGACCGGGCGCGCGATCGGTTGGGCCCTGCAGGTGACGGGACCCTGTACGCCGGCCCCGCGCGCCGGGCGCCGACGCATCGAGCGTCGACGCGCCGAGCCTCAGCGCACGGGCGCCGGCCAGCCCACGTCGTCGGAGGTGAGGAGCGGCGCGTCGCCGCACCCGTCGAGCACGTGCGCCATCGCGTCATGCTCCGCGCGCGTCACGCTGAGCTCGGTGCGCACCTTGATGGCGACCTGCCGCGCCACGAGAGCGCATGCGTCAGCGGGATCCTCGGGCAGCCACGCGTCGGCCGTCGCGTCGGACTTCGCGTTGTTCTCGGCGGCGGACGCGGCGACCAGCTCGAGCGGGTCGTTCGCGAACGCCGCGCGGTAGTCGGCGTCCCAGCGCCATGCGCCGGAGGACCACGCGTCCGACAGCGACACGACGTGGTCGATCTGCACCGCCTCCGGGTCGCGCGACCGGTCGAACGACACCCGCGCCCCCGAGTACGGATCCTCCAGCACGCCCGCCTGCACGACGCAGCCGCGCGTGCCGCTGCGGATCTCCGCGTCGGCGAGGTCGCGCCGCAGCACGTCGTTGCGGGTGTCGCAGCCGTTGCGGTCGACGTCGGTGCGCCAGGCGAAGGACTCGCGGTCGTAGCCGGGCACGCGCTCGTCCGTCCGCACCTCGAGCCCCTGGAGGGCGAGGCGCGCGGATCCGGTCGACCCCGGCTCCGCGCCGAGCCCCGACGTGCTGCCGCCGGCCTGCCCGGATCCGGTGCCCGGATCACCGCGCCACTGCACGAGCCCCGCGACGATCACGATGACGAGCGCCGCCAGCGTCACGAGCACGGGCGTCCGCCTCCTCCGCCGCGTCACGGGGTGGGGTTCCGGGAGTCGTAGTGCTCGAACGACGGCAGCGCGCGGATCAGGGTCCACACCACCACCGCGATCAGCAGCCCGCCCACGAGCGACGGCACCCACAGGGCCGCGAACAGCGTGACGATTCCGATGTACGCGTCGCCGAGCCGCGGCCCGCCGGTCACCACCACGATGAAGATGCCCTGCAGCCGTCCGCGCATGTTGTCGGGCACCGCGGTCTGCAGCATGGTGTTGCGGAAGATGGAGGAGATGTTGTCGGCGGCTCCCGTGAGCGCGAGCAGCACGGAGGCCGCGACGATGCCGGGGATGCTCGCGTCCTCGATGCGCGACCCGATGCCGTGCAGCACGCCCGGCTTCGACGCGAGGAGCAGCACGACGCCGAACCCCGCGGTGGAGAGGCCGTAGGCGACGATGGCGAGGCGGATGGCCCGGCCGTGCCGCGTGACCCGCCCGACGGATCCGCTCAGCACGCTGCTCACGAGGCTGCCGACCGCGCCGGCCGCGGTGAGGATCCCGACGGTCACCGGCCCGCCGCCGAGCACGACCGCGCCCACCGCCGGGAACAGCACGCGGGGCTGCCCGAGCGTCATGGCGATGATGTCGACGATGAACGACATCCGGATGTTCGGCGCGGTCTTCAGGAACCCGAGCCCGTACCTGATGGATGCCAGCCCCGGCCGCTGCACCTCGCCCTCGGGCGCGATCCGCGGCAGCGCGAGCACCCCCGTGAACGCCGCGAGGAACAGCACGGCATCGACCGTGTAGGTCCACTGGAACCCGACCGACGCGACGAGCACGCCCGCGAGCGCCGGCCCGACCGTGACCATGACGCCCAGGCTGATCCCGCCGAGCGCGCTGGCCGCGGGCAGCAGGTGCGGCGGGAGGATGCGGGGGAGGATCGCCTGCCGGCTCGTGCCGATGACCGTCGCCGCGACCGCGTTGAGGATGCTCAGCGCGTAGAGCGACCACACCGTCTCCGCGTGCGTCCAGGCGAGCGCCGCCAGCACGATGGTCGACCCCCACGCCACGCACGACGCGATGAGCGCGACCTTCCGCCGGTCGAACGCGTCCGCGAGCATGCCGCCGTAGAGGCCCGCGATGATCATCGGCAGCAGCGACAGCACACCCACGAGGGCGACGGAGCCGGTGGATCCCGTCAGCTCGTACACGTGCAGCCCGATGGCGACGACCGTCATCTGGCTGCCGATGCCGGCGATCGCGTTGCCGGCCCAGAGCCGGGCGAACGCCGGGCTCTCCGTGAGCGGCGACAGGTCGACGAAGTGGCTGCCGCGCACCTGCCGCTCGTCGGGGATCGGGATGGGGGAGGTCTCGGGCGGGGTGCTCACGTGTCGCTGCGTCGTCTCTCTAGAGTGGGTTTCCACGCTAGCCGAGTCCGCCGACGCCGCCTCGCGCCGGGCGGCCTCGGGCCCCGGGAGCGGCCCCGCCCTCTGGTATGGTCGTGAGGTTGCCGTCTGAACGGCCGCGGATCAAGAGAGCTCGCACATCCTGTGACGGGCGCCGCGCAACGAACACGAGAGGGGATCATCACATGGCTCTGGAAGCAGACGTCAAGAAGGCGATCATCGACGAGTACGCGACCCACCCCGGTGACACCGGATCCCCCGAGGTGCAGATCGCGCTCCTCACCAAGCGGATCACGGGCCTCACCGAGCACCTCAAGGAGCACAAGCACGACCACCACACGCGTCGTGGCCTGCTCCTCCTGGTCGGCCAGCGTCGTCGTCTCCTCGGCTACCTGTCCAACGTCGACATCGAGCGCTACCGCGCCCTGATCGCGCGCCTGGGCATCCGCCGCTGACACGCACCACGCGTCGCTGATCGCATCGCGACCGAGCGGACGAGCCGTCACCCTCCGGGGTGGCGGCTCGTCTCGCGTTAATGTCCGCGACGCCCGCCCGACACCCGGCGATCCCCGTCCTCCCGAGCCCGCGAGGGGCCGGGTGCTACCATGGTCGGAGTGATCCAGCGGACGCCCAGCGTCACGATGCGATCACGACAGATGGAGCTGGCCGGCAGGAGCTGGTCGTTGGTGGTGGTATTCCGAGTCGCTCGGAGCATTCCCACTGATGGCCAGACATGCGCCCGCCGCCGTCGGCCACCGGCCGGCGAGCGGAACCAGCCGCGCACGTGCACCCGGGATCCGCATCAGGCGGGCGCCGCGGTGTCGCCTCGCCCGCTCCTCCTCTGTCGCAGGAGGTCCGCATCCACACGGGATGCAGGACGAGCGCCCGACGGGCGTCGCCGAGAGGCGCAACACGAAGGAGAGAGACCTCAATGGAAGGTCCAGAGATCAAGTTCGCCGAGGCAGTCCTCGACAACGGCAAGTACGGAACCCGCACGGTCCGGTTCGAGGCCGGCCGCCTCGCGCAGCAGGCGCAGGGCGCGGTCGCCGCGTACCTCGACGAGGACACGATGCTGCTGTCCGCCACCTCGGTGGGCAAGCACCCGAAGGACAACTTCGACTTCTTCCCCCTGACCATCGACGTCGAGGAGCGCAGCTACGCCGCGGGCAAGATCCCCGGCTCGTTCTTCCGCCGCGAGGGCCGCCCCTCCACCGAGGCGATCCTCGTCTGCCGCCTCATCGACCGGCCGCTGCGCCCGTCGTTCATCACGGGCCTCCGCAACGAGGTCCAGGTCGTCATCACCGTCCTGAGCATCGCGCCCGACGAGTTCTACGACAGCCTCGCCATCAACGCGGCCAGCGCCTCCTCCATGCTCTCGGGCATCCCGTTCTCGGGCCCCATCGCGGGTGTGCGCCTCGCGCTCATCGGCGACCAGTGGGTCGTCTTCCCGAAGCACTCGCAGCTCAAGGAGGCCGTCTTCGACATCACCGTCGCCGGCCGCGTCGTCACCGACGCCCAGGGCAACGAGGACGTCGCGATCATGATGGTCGAGGCCGAGGCCACCGAGGGTGCCTGGGACCTCATCCAGGCCGGCGCCACCAAGCCCGACGAGGCCGTCGTCGCGCAGGGCCTCGAGGCCGCGAAGCCGTTCATCCGCCAGCTCGTCGCTGCGCAGGCCTCGCTCGCGCAGCAGGCCGCGAAGCCCACCGTCGACTACCCGGTCTTCCTGCCGTACGCGCAGCAGTCCTACGACGCGGTCTCCGCCCTCGCCCTCGAGGAGCTCGGCACCGTGTACCGGATCGCCGACAAGATCGAGCGCCAGGACGCCGACGACGCCCTCAAGACCCGCACCAAGGAGGCCGTGGCCGCCAAGGTCGAGGCCGGCGAGCTGCCGCAGTCGGCGCTCACCGAGTTCTCGGCGGCGTACAAGTCCGTCACGAAGACGGTCGTCCGCGGCCGGATCCTCCGCGACGGCATCCGCATGGACGGTCGCGGCCTCGCCGACATCCGCCCGCTCGACGCCGAGGTGCAGGTCATCCCGCGCGTCCACGGCTCGGCCATCTTCCAGCGCGGCGAGACTCAGATCCTGGGCGTCACCACGCTGAACATGCTCAAGATGGAGCAGCAGATCGACTCGCTGAGCCCCGTCACCAAGAAGCGCTTTATGACCCACTACAACTTCCCGCCGTACTCCACCGGCGAGACCGGTCGCGTCGGGTCGCCGAAGCGTCGCGAGATCGGGCACGGCTTCCTGGCCGAGCGCGCCCTCGTGCCGGTGCTGCCGAGCCGCGAGGACTTCCCCTACGCGATCCGCCAGGTGTCCGAGGCCCTCGGGTCCAACGGCTCCACCTCGATGGGCTCCGTCTGCGCCTCGACCCTGTCGCTGCTGAACGCGGGTGTGCCGCTGCGCGCGCCCGTCGCCGGCATCGCCATGGGCCTCGTTTCCGACACCGTCGACGGCCAGGTCCGCTACGCGGCCCTCACCGACATCCTCGGTGCGGAGGACGCGCTCGGCGACATGGACTTCAAGGTCGCCGGCACGTCGGAGTTCGTCACGGCCATCCAGCTGGACACGAAGCTCGACGGCATCCCGACGTCGGTCCTCGACGGTGCGCTCAAGCAGGCGAAGGAGGCCCGCACGGCGATCCTCGGCGTGCTGAACCAGGCCATCGACGCCCCCGACGAGATGGCCCCGACCGCGCCCCGCGTGATCTCGGTCAACATCCCCGTCGACAAGATCGGCGAGCTCATCGGCCCCAAGGGCAAGACGATCAACGCCATCCAGGACGAGACCGGCGCCGACATCTCCATCGAGGAGGACGGCGCCGTGTACATCGGCGCCGTCGACGGCCCGTCGGCGGAGGCCGCGCGTGCGCAGGTCAACGCCATCGCGAACCCGACGAACCCCGAGGTCGGCGAGTCCTTCCTCGGCACCGTCGTCAAGATCGCGACGTTCGGCGCGTTCGTCTCGCTGCTCCCCGGCAAGGACGGCCTGCTGCACATCAGCGAGGTCCGCAAGCTCGCCGGCGGCAAGCGCGTCGAGAACGTGGAGGACGTGCTCGGCGTCGGCCAGAAGATCCTGGTGGAGATCACCAAGATCGACGACCGCGGCAAGCTGTCCCTCGCTCCCGTGATGGAGGAGGCCGCCGATCAGGAGGGCTCCGCCGCCGCGAGCGACGGCCCCGAGGCCCCCGCGGAGGGCTAGGCCCTCTCGCACCCGCACGAAACGGATGCCCGTCCCACCTCGGTGGGGCGGGCATCCGTCATGTGCGGGCTACTTCCCGTCGTTCGGATCCGTCGGGTACGGCACGTCCTGGGCGGGCGGTGCCGAGAGGGACGGGGCCGGTGTCGGATCGGCGGACGGGCTCGGTGCGGGCGTCGGCGCGGGCTCGTCCGTCGGCGTCGGATCCGGGCTCGTCGGCGTCGGCTTCCGTGTCGGCGTCGGCGTGATGCCGGGCGTCGTGCCGGGCTCGCCGGTCGTGGGGACCGGGGTCACCGGCTCGTCGCCGCCCTGCGACACCGTGATCGCCGTGACGACCCCGGCGATCACGAGGACGGCGGCCACGATCGCGAGGACCAGCGCGAGGCGCCGGGGCCGGGCGCGGGCGGCGTCGCCCTCGCCTTCGTCCGCCGGTCGTCCGCCCGCTTCGGTCATGTCATCGCCCCGATCCGGTCGCTCAGTCCGCGACGTTGATCGTGGTGCCCATGAGCTGGGCGCGCCCGATCACGTGCGGGAGCATCAGGAAGCCGAGCATCGCGGGGGTCGCGCCCTCGGGGATGTCCAGCGACTCGACGTCGAGCGCGGTGACGGTGAAGAAGTAGCGGTGCGTGCCGTGGCCCGCGGGCGGCGTCGCCCCGAAGAACCGCGTCTCTCGCGCGTCGTTGTGCAGGGTCACGGCGCCGTCGGGCAGGAGGCCCGCATCCGGATCGCCCGCGCCGCCGGGCAGCGACGTGGTGGTCGCGGGGATCCCGCGCACCGCCCAGTGCCAGAAGCCGCTCCCGGTCGGGGCGTCGGGGTCGTACATGGTGAGCACGTAGCTGCGGGTCGCGGTGGGCGCGCCCGTCCAGTTGAGGGCGGGGGAGCGGTCCTCACCACCCTGTCCGGCACCGCGCGCGGACTGGGGCAGCGCTGCCCCGTCGGCGAAGTCGGGGCTGGTGAGGTGGAAGGGGGCGGCGTCCGGCAGGCGGTGCAGCGGGTCGTTGGGCACGTGGGTTCCTCTCGGTGGTGCTGACCGCTCCAGCCTCGCACGGCGGGCAGGGTCGCAGCCGGAATCGTCCGACCACCGTCTCGGGGCGGCCTCGGTGCGACGCGCGCGGTGGCCTGTGCCGCGGCGGGGACCCCCGAAGAGGGGCTGGGTCGCGACGCGGATGCCTCGTTAGCGTGGTCGGTGCGGGGAGGTCCACGGGACCACCCGCCTTCGGGGGACGCATCGGGGGATGCAGACCGCCGAGGGGTGCCGGGATCGGGGGATCCGCGGCACCCCTTCCGGCGTCGCCCCGTCCTCGGCCACCGGCCCATCGGCTGTCGCCGTGCCATCGGTGTCCCGTTGGCGAACGGCGGCGCGCGCAGAGCCTTGGTACGCAAACCGTTCGCCTGCTGAGCGGTATCCTCGGGAGTGTGACGACGTCCTCCCCCTCCGCCTCCGACGTCGTGCCCGGATCGCCGCCCCGCCGGCGTCGCGGGGGCCCGCTCGTCCCGCGTCGTTCGCGCCCGACCGACACGACGACCCCGTCCGGCACCATCGTCGAGACCACCGTCCAGGCGGCCGGCGCCATCGTCCTCGAGGCCTCCGCCGCGGAGCCCGGCCTGCGCACCGGCGGGAGCATCCCGCAGCCGGCCCGCCGCTGCGCCATCGGCGACACCGACCTCCGCGTCTTCCCGCTCGCGCTCGGCGGCAACGTCTTCGGCTGGACGGCCGGCTCCGAGGACACCTCCGCGATCCTCGACCGGTACCAGGAGGCGGGCGGCAACTTCATCGACACCGCCGACTCCTACGCCAGCGGCCGGAGCGAGCACATGATCGGGTCGTGGATGCGCGAGCGCCGCAACCGCGACTCCATGGTCGTGGCCACCAAGATCGGCAAGAGCGAGGACTTCCCGGGCCTCGGCGGATCCCGCATCGAGCGCGCCGTCGACGCCAGCCTGTCGCGGCTCGGCACGGACCACATCGACCTCCTCTACTTCCACTGGGACGACATCGACGTCCCGCTCGAGGAGAGCCTCGCCGCCGCCGGCCGCCTCATCGCGTCGGGCAAGGTCCGGCACCTCGCGGCGTCGAACTACGCCGCCGAGCGCCTGCTGCACGCGCGCATCATGGGCGGGCTGTACGACGCACCGCGGTTCGTCGCCCTGCAGACGCACTACAACCTCGTCAACCGCGCGCCCTATGAGTCGGCGTACCTCGACGTCGTGCGCGGGCAGCAGCTCGCGGTGATGCCCTACTTCGCGCTCGCGAACGGCTTCCTCACGGGCAAGTACCGCACGCGCGATGCGGTGCGCGATGGCGCCCGCGGAGCCCGGGCGGCTGCCTACCTCACTCGCCGCGGCCTCCGGGTGCTCACCGCCCTCGACGAGATCGCTGACCACCACTCGACGAGCGTCGCGACGATCGCTCTGGCCTGGCTCCTCGCCAAGCCGGGCGTCGTCGCACCCGTCGCGAGCGCGAGCCGCCCGGAGCAGGTGCACGACCTGGTGCAGGCGGCCCACGTGCAGCTCTCGCGCCACGACGTGGCCCGGCTCGACCGCGCGTCGGAGTAGTCGTCCCCAGGGTGCCGCCGGCCCGGCTCACCCTCGGATGTGGAGGGCGGCCGTCCTGTTCGCGTTCCGGCGGCTAGCTTTCCTGGACCCGCGATGCCCGGTGCTTTAGCGCCCGCCTGTTCGCGCGGGTTCCGTACGGCCCGGGGGAGACGACCTTGCACGAGCGACCGCGCATTCCGCTGCGACCACGAGGGGGAGCGATAGCTGCATCGCTGGCCGTCCTCGTCACGAGCCTGCTGCTCACTGGATGCGTCACGGCATCGGCCCCGACGCCCGTGCCCGCTCCGGCTCCTTCCTTGACCCAGGATCAGCAGGACGACGCGGCGTTCCACGACGTCTTCATGCGGTACGTCGACCTCGACGCGAACACCCTCACCGATCAGGATCTCGCGGCTCTGCTCACGGGGAGCGTGTTGAAAAGCGAGCAAGCGGGGCTCCACAAGGCACGCGAGCAGGGGCAGCGAACCGACGGTCAGGAGCTGGTGTCGGAGTTCGAGGTCACGGATCGCGGCATCGACCCGCAGGGAGCGCAGTACATGACTGCCCAGGTCTGCCTTGACATCGGTGGCACGAGGATCATTGACTCGAACGGTGCGGATGTGACGCCCGATCGTGCGGTCCGCCAGTCCCTGCAGGTGAAGGCCATCAAATCCGGCGATGCACTCTGGCGTATCAGCGACATCGTGCGCAATGAGGACGTGCACGCATGCGGTTGAGTCTGCTCGCACCCGTGGTGGCTCTGGTCCTCGCCTTGTCGTCTGCTCTCGTCGCCCAAGCGGAATCAGCGGACGATCCCTGCAGCGTCAAATTCGGCGGTGAAGGCATCTGCACGACAGGAGGCATCCAGGGCGGAGGAGTGGGCTTGCAAGCCGAGAACACCCGCGCGGGGGTCGCTTTCTCCTCCCGTGCAGGTGGTCATTCGCCGACTGATCCCCTACAACCCACACCGTCTACATCGCACCCGGCGGCGCCGCCTCCGGTGCCGCGTGGGCGGATGGCGGCGGATGTGGACGTGCCGTGCAGCCCGAGTGCGCGCCTGTCAGGCGGGGGGCTGTGCTCGGACGGGCAGCATGCGTTCTTGCCGCCGGCGAAGGCGCCGACGAAGCCCGCGGATCCGGCTCCGGTAGTCGCGGCGACACCAGGGGTGTCCTTGGCGGATGTGGCGCAGTTCGTGCCGCGGGATGCGTCGATCCGGTCGCAGCCGAACGGGTGGGCGATCGTCGGGGCACCGGTGAACCTGTTCACCGATGCGACCACGCAGGTGGTCGGCGGGACGTTGCTGGG
>NZ_JAAVCB010000077.1:0-22834 GCF_014802555.1 Clavibacter sp.
CTCCGCTCGACCCGGCCCCGCCCGCCGCGCTGCCGCCCGCCGCGCTCCCACCCATCGACGGGTACGCCCCCGACGGCCTCGCCGCGGCGGTCGACGGATCCGGTCGCGTGGCCGTCGACGCCATCCCGGAGGTCGTCGAGCTGCCCGGCGGCGTGTGGGCTGGCCGCTGGGCCGTGACGCTGGCGCAGGCCGCCGCGCGCGTCCTCGCATCCGGCCGCAGCAGCGTCCTCGTCGTGCCCGACTACCGCGACCAGGACCAGCTCGAGGCGGCCCTGGCCGCGCACGCCCCCGCCGGATCCGTGACGCGCACCGACGCGCGCCAGTCCGGCCCCGACCGCTACCGCTCCTTCCTCGCCGGCCTCGGCGACGAGCCGCGCATCGTGGTCGGCAACCGCTCCGCCGTCTACGCGCCCGCGCCGCGACTCGGCCTCGTCGCGATGTGGGACGAGGGCGATCCGCTGCACGCCGAGCCGCTCAGTCCCTACGCCCACGCGCGCGACGTCGCGCTCCTGCGCAGCCGTCAGCAGGGCACGGCGCTCGTGCTGCTCGCGCACTCGCGGAGCACCGAGGTCGAGCGGCTCGTCGCGATCGGCTACCTGTCGAGCGTCGCGCCGGAGAAAAACCGGACCCCGCGGGTGATCCCGACCACCTCGCAGACGGGCGACGAGGGGTTCGCCCGGCAGGCGCGGATCCCGTCGGGCGCCTGGCGCGCGGCCAAGGACGCGGTCGAGCACGGGCCGGTGCTCATCCAGGTCGCCCGACCCGGCTACGCGCCGCTCGTCGCCTGCCGGGCCTGCCGCCAGGCCGCGCGCTGCACCGTCTGCACGGGCCCGCTCGGCATGTCCACCGCCACGAGCACGCCCACCTGCGGCTGGTGCGGGCACCTCGCCGGCGACTGGCGCTGCGTCAACTGCGGATCCGACGAGCTGCGCCTCGTCACCATCGGCGCGGGCCGCACGGCGGAGGAGCTGGGACGTGCGTTCCCCTGCGTGCAGGTCGTGCTGGCCGACGGCGAGCGCCACGTGCAGGAGGTCGACGCGGAGTCGCGGCTCGTCGTCGCCACGCGCGGGGCCGAGCCCGTCGCCGCGGGCGGCTACCGCGCGATCCTGCTGCTCGACGGGGAGCGGATGCTCGCCCGCGAGAGCCTGCGGGTGGGGGAGGACGTGCTCCGCCAGTGGTCGAACGCCGCCGCCCTCGCCGCGCCGCGCGCGCCCGTGATGCTCGTCGGCGTCGGCGGCCAGGTCGCCCGCGCCCTCGCCACCTGGCAGCAGCCGCGGTACGCGCGCGAGGAGCTCCTCGAGCGCCGCGCCCTGCGCTTCCCGCCCGCCGTGCGCGCCGCGAGCGTCGAGGGCCTGCCGGACGCGGTCGGCCAGGCGGTCGAGCGGCTCGACGGCATCGAGGGGGTCGACGTCCTCGGCCCGGTGCCCACCGAGCAGGGCCGCGTGCGCGCCATCGTCCGCCTCGACTACGCGAGCGGTCCCGACGCGGCGCGCGAGCTGCGCGCGGCCGTCGTGCGGAACGCCTCGAGCCGCCGGAAGCCCGTCGCGGGCCGCACCGGGTTCCGGCCCACGGTCCCGCTCCGTGTACGGTTCGACGACACGGGGCTGTTCTGATCCGCGACCGCCGCGCGGCCCGCGCGCCCGGTCCCGCCGTCCCGGCCATCGCCCCGGCGGCCGCCTCCACCGTCCGCCCCGACCACCCCGCACGCCGTCCCCGGAATGGACCCGAATGAGACTCGTCTTCGCCGGCACGCCCCTCGCCGCCGTGCCCTCGCTCCAGCGGCTCGCCGCATCCGGCCACGAGGTCGCGCTGGTCGTCACGCGCGCCGACGCGCCGCTCGGCCGGAAGCGCGTGCTCACCCCGTCGCCCGTCGCCGCGGAGGCCGAGCGCCTCGGTATCCCGACCCTCCGCGTCAACCGGCTCGACGACGACGCGACCGCCCGCATCGCGGCGGTCGGGGCCGAGCTCGGCGTGATCGTCGCGTACGGCGGCCTCGTGCGCGAGCCGCTGCTGTCGACGCCCGCGCGCGGATGGATCAACCTGCACTTCTCGCTGCTGCCCCGGTGGCGCGGCGCCGCCCCCGTGCAGCGCTCGATCATGGCGGGGGAGCGCGTCACGGGCGCGAGCGTCTTCCAGCTGGAGCGCGGCATGGACACGGGGCCCGTCTTCTCGATGGAGGAGCGGCCCACGGGCGACCACGAGACGGCCGGCCACGTGCTCGACGCGCTCGCGGTGCAGGGCGCGGACCTGCTGGCGCGCACGGTCGACGCCATCGGCGCGGGCACCGCGGTCGCGCGCCCGCAGGAGGGCGAGCCGACGCTCGCGCCGAAGACGACGATCGACGACGGCCGCGTCGACTGGGCGCGGTCGGCCGACGAGGTGCTGGCCCGGATCCGCGGCGTCACGCCCGAGCCCGGCGCGCACACGTCCGTGGACGACGTGCGCCTCAAGATCCACCGCGCGGCCGCCCTCCGCGACGCCGCCCCGCTCGAGCCCGGACGCATCGCCGCGCTCGACGGCCGCGTCGCGATCGGCACCGCCAGCCACCCCGTCGAGCTCATCCAGGTGCAGCCCGCGGGCAAGAGCCCCATGCCCGCCGCCGACTGGTGGCGCGGCGTCACGACGAAGGACGTGATCGCACGATGAGCGAGAGCACAGGATCCCCCGCCGCCGACCGGTGGCGCGGCGTGACCACGAAGGACGTGATCGCACGATGAGCGAGAGCACAGGATCCCCCGGTCGCCGACCCGCGGGAGCGGACCGCCGCCGACCCGCCGACCGCGCCGACGTCGGCGGCCCGTCGTCCGTCAGCCCGGCTCGCCGCGTCGCCTACGAGGTCGTCAGCGCGGTCCGCGAGTCGGACGCGTACGCGAACCTCCTGCTGCCCGTCAGGATCCGCCGTGCCGCCCTCAGCGCGCAGGACGCCGCGCTCGCCACCGAGCTGACCTACGGCACCCTGCGCATGTCCGGCTACTACGACCGCGTCATCGAGCTCGCCGCCGGCCGCCCGGTGACGGCGATCGACGCGCCCATCCTCGACGTGCTGCGCCTCTCGGTCCACCAGCTCCTCAGTATGCGCGTCGCCACCCACGCGGCCGTCAACGAGGGCGTCGACATGGCGCGCGCGGTCGGATCCCGTTCGGCCACGGGCTTCGTCAACGGCGTGCTCCGCACCATCACTCGCTCGGAGCCCGACGAGTGGCGGCAGCGCGTGCTCGACAGCGCCGCGAGCGACGACGAGCGCCTCGCCCTCGAGCACTCCCACCCGCTGTGGGTGCTGCGCGCCCTCCGCCAGGCGCTCGCCCGCGAGGGCCGCGACGACGAGCTCGAGGACCTGCTGCGCGCCGACAACGCTGCGCCCGCCGTCAGCCTCGTCGCGCTCCCGGGCCTCGCGACCGTCGAGGAGACCGGCGAGCAGCCCGCCGCCTTCTCGCCGCTCGGCGCCTACCTCGAGGGCGGCGACCCGATGGACGCGCCCGGCGTCGCCGACGGCCGCGTCCGCGTGCAGGACGAGGGCTCGCAGCTCGCCGCCCTCGCGCTCAGCCGCGCCCGAGCCGTCACCCCCGGCGAGCGCTGGCTCGACCTGTGCGCGGGCCCCGGCGGCAAGGCCGCGCTGCTCGCCGCGGAGGCCGGCCGCTCCGGCGCCCTGCTCACCGCGAACGAGCTCGTCCCCGCCCGCGCGGGCCTCGTGCGCGATGCCCTCCGCGCCGTCCCCGGCGACACCGAGGTCTGGGAGCTCGACGGCACGACCGTGGGGGAGGAGCACCCCGGCGCCTTCGACCGGATCCTGCTCGACGCGCCGTGCAGCGGCCTCGGTGCCCTCCGCCGACGGCCCGAGGCGCGCTGGCGGAAGACCCCGCGCGACGTCGCGGGCCTCGGCGCCCTGCAGGCCGGCCTCATCGACTCCGCGATCGGCGCGCTCGCGCCCGGCGGGATCCTCGCCTACGTCACGTGCTCGCCGCACCTCGCCGAGACGCGCGCCATCGTGCAGGCCGCGCTCCAGCGCCATCCCGACGTGTCCGCGCGCGACACGCGCGCGGTGCTGCAGGAGGTGGCCGACGGCGACCTCGAGCTGCCCGCGGCCGACGCGGACGCCTCGACCCACGGATCCAGCGTGCAGCTCTGGCCGCACCGGCACGGCACGGACGCCATGTTCATCGCCCTGCTGACCCGCCGGTAGGATCGGGGCCATGCCCGTCCGCATCGAACCGAGCATCCTGTCCGCCGACTTCGCGAACCTGGAGCGCGAGATCCAGCGCCTCGCCACCGCCGACCTCGTGCACGTCGACATCATGGACAACCACTTCGTCCCGAACCTCACGTTCGGTCTGCCGATGGTGCAGCGCCTGCAGCAGGTGACGCCCGTCCCGCTCGACATCCACCTCATGATCGACGACGTCGACCGCTGGGCCCCCGGCTACGCGGAGGCGGGCGCCGCGAGCGTCACCTTCCACGCCGAGGCCACGCGCGAGCCGGTCGCGCTCGCCCGGCGGCTCCGCGAGATCGGTGCGCGCGCCGGCATCGCGCTGAAGCCCGGCACGCCCGTCGACGACTACCTCGAGCTGCTGCACGAGTTCGACCAGGTGCTCGTGATGACGGTCGAGCCCGGCTTCGGCGGCCAGTCCTTCATGCCCGAGACGATGCCGAAGCTCCGCGCCCTTCGCTCGCGCCTCCGCGAGTCCGGCCACGACGTGTGGCTCCAGGTCGACGGCGGCATCGACGTCGAGACCATCGGCCGGGCGGCCGAGGCCGGCGCCGACACGTTCGTCTCCGGATCCGGCGTCTTCCGCGGCGGCGACCCCGAGGCGGCCATCGCCGAGCTCCGTCGCGCGGCCGAGGCGCATACCCACGCCCACTGACGGGACGCGCGCGCGGATCTGCTTGACTGGATCCATGACCGACACCACGAAGCCCGAGGTCGAGCCCGTCGACGGCCCGGCCCCCGCAGAGCTCACCATCTCCGACATCACCGTGGGCGACGGCCCCGAGGCCCAGCCCGGCGACACCGTCGACGTCCACTAGCTCGGCGTCGACTTCGAGTCCGGCGAGGAGTTCGACTCCTCGTGGAGCCGCGGCCAGTCCGTGCGCTTCCCCCTCCGGAGCCTCATCGCCGGCTGGCAGAAGGGCATCCCCGGCATGAAGGTCGGCGGACGCCGCCAGCTCGTCGTGCCGCCGGAGCTCGCCTACGGCCCCGCGGGCGGCGGCCACCGCCTCTCCGGCCGCACCCTGATCTTCGTGATCGACCTGCAGGGCGTCGGCTAGCGACCAGCGTCGCAGCACCAGCACCACCACCGGGAGGCCGGGAGCGCATCGCTCCCGGCCTCCCGTCGTCGTGCCGGGGCCCCCTCGTGCGGCTGTACCCTGGAGCACGTGAAGACCTTCGATGACCTGTTCGGCGAGCTGACCCGCATCGCCGCCGAGCGGCCCGAGGGGTCCGGCACCGTCCGCGAGCTCGACGGCGGCGTGCACGCGATCGGCAAGAAGGTCGTCGAGGAGGCCGCCGAGGTCTGGATGGCGGCCGAACACGAGTCCGACGACCGCGCCGCCGAGGAGATCTCGCAGCTGCTCTACCACGTGCAGGTCATGATGATCGCGCGCGGCCTCACCCTGGAGGACGTCGGCCGACATCTGTGACGCGCATCCGTCACCCGTCGTCCCCCTCTTGGAAGAAGTGATCCCCATGCTCCGTGTCGCCGTGCCCAACAAGGGCTCGCTCGCCGAGACCGCCGCCCAGATGCTCGCCGAGGCCGGGTACGCCGGCCGTCGCGACCCCAAGGAGCTCTACGTCCTCGACGCGCGCAACGACGTCGAGTTCTTCTACCTCCGCCCGCGCGACATCGCGACCTACGTCGGATCCGGCGCGCTCGACGTCGGCATCACCGGCCGCGACCTCCTCATCGACTCGGCCTCCGACGCCTCCGAGACCGCGGAGCTCGGCTTCGCGGGATCCACGTTCCGCTTCGCCGGCCCCGTCGGCCGCTTCGCCGACCTCGAGGACCTCGCCGGAGTCCGCATCGCGACCAGCTACCCCGTCCTCGTCGGCGGCTTCCTCCGCGAGCACGGCGTCGAGGCGCAGCTCATCCGCCTCGACGGCGCGGTCGAGTCCGCCATCCAGCTGGGCGTCGCGGACGCCATCGCCGACGTCGTCGAGACCGGCACCACGCTGCGGAAGGCCGGGCTCGAGATCTTCGGCCCTGTGATCCTCCGCTCGACCGCCGTGCTCATCTCGGGCGCCGAGGAGAAGCCGGGCGCCGCGACGCTGCTCCGCCGCCTCGAGGGCGTGCTCGTCGCCCGCCGCTACGTGCTCATGGACTACGACGTGCCGCTCGACCTGCTCGACGCCGCCACGGCCATCACGCCGGGCATCGAGTCGCCCACCATCTCGCCGCTGCAGGACCCCGCGTGGGTCGCGGTGCGCTCGATGGTGCCGCGCGACGACACGAACCAGATCATGGACCGCCTGCACGAGGTCGGCGCGCGCGCCATCCTGGTCAGCCCCATCCACGCCGCCCGGATCTGACCGTGGCCGCCGTTCCCGCCGACCGGCCCGCGTCCGGGGCCCCGTCCTCCGGCGACCTCGCCGTCCGCGTCATCCCGTGCCTCGACGTGGCCGCCGGCCGCGTCGTCAAGGGCGTCAACTTCCTCGACCTGCAGGACGCGGGCGATCCCGTCGAGCTCGCGCGCCTCTACTACGAGCAGGGCGCCGACGAGCTCACCTTCCTCGACGTCACGGCCACGGTCGAGGACCGCTCGACGATGTACGACGTCGTGAGCGCCACCGCCGAGCAGGTCTTCATCCCGCTCACCGTCGGCGGGGGAGTGCGCAGCGCCGACGACGTGGCGCGGCTGCTCGCGAGCGGCGCCGACAAGATCGGCGTCAACAGCGCGGCCATCGCGCGTCCCGACCTCGTGAGCGAGATCGCCGACCGGTTCGGCGCGCAGGTCTGCGTCCTCTCCCTCGACGTGACGCGCGGCGACACCGAGTCCGGCTTCGTCGTCACCACGCACGGGGGCCGCACGCGGACGACCATCGACGCGGTGGCGTGGGCCCGCGAGGCCGTCGAGCGCGGCGCCGGTGAGCTGCTCGTCAACTCCATCGACGCCGACGGCACGCGCGACGGCTTCGACCTCGAGCTCGTGGCCGCCATGCGCGCCGCGAGCCGCGTGCCCGTCATCGCATCGGGCGGCGCGGGCGAGCTCGACCACTTCGCGCCCGCGATCGAGGCCGGCGCCGACGCCGTGCTCGCCGCGAGCGTCTTCCACTCCCGTCGGTTCACCATCGGCGACGTCAAGGGCGCCCTCGCGGACGCCGGTCAGGTGGTCCGACGATGAGCGCAGCCCCCCTCGACCCCCGCGGGCACGGCGATCCCGACGTCGACGGCATCCTCGCCCGCGCGTCCTTCGCCGACGACGGGCTGCTCCCCGCCGTGATCCAGCAGCACGACACGCGCGAGGTCCTCATGCTCGGCTACATGGACCGCGAGGCCCTCCGCCGCACGCTCACCACCGGCCGCGTCACGTTCTGGTCGCGCTCCCGGAGCGAGTACTGGCGGAAGGGCGACACGTCGGGTCACGGCCAGTACGTCCGCGACGCGGCGCTCGACTGCGACGGCGACACGGTCCTCGTCCAGGTCGACCAGGTAGGAGTGGCCTGCCACACCGGCACGCGCACCTGCTTCGACGCCGACCACCTCCACCCCGTCACGGGCGCGCGTCCCGCCGCCGACGAAGGGCCCACCCCATGAGCGAGTCCCCCCGCCCCGCCGCGTCCGTCCCCGCACCCGGCACGACGACCCGGGAGGCCTTCGGCGCCCTCGCCGTCGACCACCGGGTGATCCCGGTGCTCCGCGAGGTCTTCGCCGACGGCGAGACGCCCGTGGGCGTCCACCGCAAGCTCACCGCGGGACGCCCGGGCAGCTTCCTGCTCGAGTCCGCCGGCCAGGGCGGCATCTGGACCCGCTTCTCCTTCGTCGGCGTCTCGTCCTTCGGCGTGCTCACGCAGCACGGCGACGAGGCCCGCTGGCTCGACTACGGCATCGACGCCCGCCGCGCCCTCGGCGACGACGCGCCCGACGGTCCCCTCGCGGCCCTCGCGGCGCTCTACGCGCGCTGGGAGACGCCCCGCATCCCCGGTCTGCCGCCGCTCACGGGCGGCCTCGTGGGCTTCATCGGCTGGGAGGCCGTGCGCCAGATCGAGCGCCTGCCGGACCGTCCGCCCGCCGAGGTCCCCGTGCCCGGCCAGGCGCTCAGCTTCGTCTCCGAGCTCGCCGTGCTCGACCACCGCCGCGGCACCGTCACGCTCGTCGCGACCGCCCTCAACGACGGCGTCGACGCCGAGGACGCCATGTGGGCCGACGCGCAGACGCGCCTCGACCGGATGCAGGCCGACCTCGCGCGCCCGTCGGAGACCTTCCTCGCCGAGGTCGACCTCCAGGCGCAGCCCTCGCCCGTCCTCCGCACCGAACCCGCCGACTTCCACGAGGCGATCGCGCGCAGCAAGCACCACATCCACGAGGGCGACGTCTTCCAGGTCGTCGTCTCGCAGCGCTTCGACCAGCCGACCATGGCCGACCCGATCGACGTCTACCGCATCCTGCGCGTGCTCAACCCGAGCCCCTACATGTACCTGCTCACGCTCGAGGACGCCGACGGGAAGCCGTACTCCATCGTCGGATCCTCGCCCGAGGCGCTCGTCACGGTCACCGACGACCACGTCTACATGCACCCCATCGCGGGATCCCGGCCCCGCGGCGCCACCGTGGAGGAGGACGTCGCCCACGAGGAGTCCCTCCTCGCCGACCCGAAGGAGCGCGCCGAGCACCTCATGCTGGTCGACCTCGCGCGCAACGACATGCTGAAGGCGTGCGCCCCGGGATCCGTCGAGGTCACCGAGTTCATGCGCGTCGAGCGGTTCAGCCACATCATGCACCTGGTCAGCTCGGTCGAGGGCACGCTCCGGCCCGGCGTCTCGAGCATCGACGTCTTCCGCGCCACGTTCCCGGCCGGCACGCTCTCGGGCGCGCCCAAGCCGCGTGCGCTGCAGATCATCGACGAGCTCGAGCCCGCCCAGCGCGGCGTGTACGGGGGAGTGGTGGGCTACTTCGACTTCGCGGGCGACGCGGACCTGGCCATCGCGATCCGCACGGCCACCATCGTCGACGGCATCGCGCACGTGCAGGCCGGCGGCGGCATGGTCGCCGACTCCGACCCCGACGCCGAGTACCTCGAGTCGCAGAACAAGGCCGCGGCCCCGCTGCGCGCCGTGGCCGTCGCCGAGGCCATGCGGCGCGTGCGCTGATGCGGGTCACCCGCCGCACGAAGTCCCTCGCCCTCCTGCTCGTCCTCGCCACGAGCGCCGCCACCTTCCTCGGCTGGTCGCAGGACTGGTCGACGCTGCGCATCGGGGGCCAGGCGCCTGCGCTCGTGCCCGTCGCGGGAAGCGTCGCCGCCCCCGCGCTCAGCGCCCTCGCGCTCTCGAGCCTCGCCCTCGCGGGCGCCCTCGCCATCGCCAGCCGCGTGCTCCGGGTGGTGCTCGGGATCCTCCAGGCGCTCATCGGCGCGACGGTCGCGCTCACGGCGTTCGCCGCGATCGCCGGCCCCGTCCAGGCGGGCGAGGCCGCGGTCACGACCGTCACGGGCGTCGCGGGCTCATCGGCCGTGGCGGAGCTCGTCGACGGGTGGACCACGACCCCCTGGGGTCCGGTCACGCTGGTCGCGGGCATCGCGTCGGCGCTGACGGGCCTCCTCGTGGCGGTCACCGGGCCGCGCTGGCCCACCCGCCGGTCCCGGTACGACGCGCCGGACCCGTCGCCCGCCCGCCGGATCGTCCCGCGCCAGGATCCCGTGGCCGCCTGGGACAGCCTGAGCGGCGGCGCGGATCCCACCCGCCGCGAGGCCGGCGATGACGACGACGCACCGGCGGGCGGACCCACGGAAGGGTCGCCTGACGGACCCGCCGCCGCTCCCCATGCCGACGGCCGCCGCGACGCCGACCGGTAGACTCGATCCGTCCCTTTCGCACGACCCCCGAGGAGCACGCATGTCCACCGAGTCCGCAGAACCCGGCCACGGCAACTCGCCGGCGGCCTGGACGGCTGTCGTCATCATGCTCGTCGCGTTCACCGTCGGCACCATCGCCTTCTGGTTCGCCATCGAGCCCGTCGTGTGGGCCTCGGCCGTCCTCGCGATCCTCGGCTGGATCACCGGCGGCGTCATGAAGAAGATGGGCTTCGGGGTCGGCGGCCACCGCACGGTCTCCACGCACTCGAAGGCGCACTCCTAGATGCTGGGAGACCTGCTCTCCGGAGCCCTCGAGGACGCGGCCGCACGACGCGAGACCCGTCCCCTCGCCCAGGTCGAGGCCGACGCGCTCGCGCGTCCCGCGGCCCTCGACGCGCTCAGCGCGCTTGCTCCCGCCGACCGCGTGAAGATCATCGCCGAGGTCAAGCGCTCGAGCCCCTCGCGCGGCGCCCTCGCCGAGATCCCAGATCCCGCGCTCCTCGCGTCCCGCTACGAGACCGGCGGCGCCAGCGCCATCAGCGTCCTCACGGAGGGCCGCAAGTTCCGCGGATCCCTGCAGGACCTCGAGCAGGTGCGGGACACCGTCTCCATCCCCGTCCTCCGCAAGGACTTCATCGGCGAGCCGTACCAGGTCCTGGAGGCGCGCGCCTCGGGAGCCGACCTCGTCCTGCTCATCGTCGCCGCGCTCGACCAGAAGACGCTCGTCGAGCTGCATGCGCTCGTGAACGAGCTCGGCATGACCGCGCTCGTCGAGACCCACTCGGCCGACGAGGTGTCCCGCGCGCTCGACCTCGGGGCGCAGGTCGTCGGCGTCAACGCGCGCAACCTGACCACCTTCGAGCTGGACCGCGACCTCTTCGGCCGCCTGGCCGACTCCATCCCCGCGGGCGTCGTGCGCATCGCCGAGTCCGCGGTGAAGACCGCCGACGACGTGGCGCACTACCGCCGGTCGGGCGCCGACGTCGTCCTGGTGGGCGAGGCGCTCGTCACGGGCGATCCCGTCCGCACGCTCGGCGAGTTCCTGGACATCCGCGCATGACCGACCTGCGCAGCGTGACCGGCCCCTACTTCGGCGAGTTCGGCGGGCGCTACGTCCCGGAGTCCCTCGTCGCCGCCCTCGACGAGCTGTCGGCGGCGTGGGAGGAGCTCAAGGTCGACCCCGCGTTCGTCGAGGAGCTCAAGGAGCTGCACCGCACGTACACCGGCCGTCCCTCGCTCATCACGGAGGTGCCGCGGTTCGCCGAGCACGCCGGCGGCGCGCGCATCATCCTCAAGCGCGAGGACCTGAACCACACCGGCTCGCACAAGATCAACAACGTGCTCGGCCAGGCGCTGCTCACCAAGAAGATCGGCAAGAAGCGCATCATCGCGGAGACGGGCGCGGGCCAGCACGGCGTCGCGACCGCCACCGCGGCCGCGCTCTTCGGCCTCGACTGCGTCATCTACATGGGCGAGGTCGACACCGAGCGCCAGGCGCTGAACGTGGCCCGGATGCGCCTGCTCGGCGCTGAGGTCATCCCGGTCCGCTCGGGCTCCCGCACGCTCAAGGACGCCATCAACGACGCCATGCGCGACTGGGTCACCAACGTCGAGACCACCAACTACGTCTTCGGCACGGTGGCGGGCCCGCACCCGTTCCCGGCCATGGTCCGCGACCTGCAGAAGGTCATCGGCGAGGAGGCGCGCGAGCAGGTCCTCGCGCTCACCGGGCGCCTGCCCGACGCCGTCGCCGCGTGCGTCGGCGGCGGGTCCAACGCCATCGGCATCTTCCACGCCTTCCTCGACGACGCCGACGTGGCCCTCTACGGCTTCGAGGCCGGCGGCGACGGCGCGGACACCCCGCGCACCGCCGCCACCATCACCAAGGGCCGGCCCGGCATGCTGCACGGCGCGCGCAGCTACCTCCTCCAGGACGAGGACGGTCAGACCATCGACTCGCACTCGATCTCCGCCGGCCTCGACTACCCGGGCGTCGGCCCGGAGCACTCCTGGCTGTCGGACCTCGGGCGCGCGTCGTACCGTCCCGTCACGGACGACCAGGCGATGAGCGCGCTGCGCCTGCTCAGCCGCACCGAGGGCATCATCCCGGCCATCGAGTCCGCGCACGCCCTGGCCGGTGCGCTCGAGCTCGGCAAGGAGCTGGGTCCGGATGCGATCATCCTGATCAACCTCAGCGGCCGCGGCGACAAGGACATGGAGACCGCGGGGAAGTACTTCGACCTCATCGACGCCGGGGCGGAGCAGTCGTGACCGCGGCAGCCCACGCGGCCGCGCCCGCCGGCAGCCCCGTCGAGCGGACCATCGCCCTCCGACGCGAGCAGGGATCCGGCGCGCTCGTCGGCTACCTCCCCGTCGGGTTCCCGGACGTCGCCACGAGCATCGAGGCCGCGGTGGCCCTGGTCGAGAACGGCGTCGACGTCATCGAGCTGGGCCTGCCCTACAGCGACCCCGTGATGGACGGCCCGGTCATCCAGCGTGCCACGCAGACCGCTCTCGCGCAGGGCTTCCGCCTCCGTGACGGCTTCGACGCGCTGCACGCGATCACCCAGCGCGTCGACGCCCCCGTGCTCCTCATGACCTACTGGAACCCCGTCGTGCAGTACGGCGTCGAGCGCTTCGCGGACGACATCGTCGCCGCGGGCGGCGCCGGCCTCATCACGCCCGACCTCATCCCCGACGAGGGTGCCGACTGGCTCGCCGCATCCGAGCGCACGGGCCTCGACCGCGTGTTCCTCGCCGCCCCGTCGTCGAGCGGGGCGCGCCTGCACCAGGCCGTGGAGCGCAGCCGCGGGTTCGTCTACGCGGTCTCCACCATGGGCATCACGGGCGCGAGGCAGGACGTCGACCAGGCCGCGCGCGGTCTCGTGTCGCGCCTGCGCGATGCGGGCTCCACGAGCGCGTGCGTGGGCATCGGCATCTCCACCGGCGACCAGGTGCGCGAGGTGCTCGACTACGCCGACGGCGCCATCGTCGGCTCGGCCCTCGTCGCGGCCCTCGCCGACGGCGGCGTGCCGGGCGTCGCCCGTGCCGCGGCCGATCTCGCGCGGGGAACCGCGCTACAGTAGCCCCCGGCCCGCGGTCCCGCCGCGCCCGCCGAATCCCCTGCGAAAGTGAGCGTCATCCGTTGTTCGTCCCGATGAGCATCCCCAGCCCGGATCCGTCCGACACCCGGTTCGACGTCACGGCGTGGCTCCAGGGCTTCGGCATCGACCTGCCGCTCACCTTCGTCATCCACGCGTACGCCGTGTGCATCCTGGTCGGCATCCTCGTCGCGGCGTTCCTCACCAACCGCCGCCTCGTGGCCCGCGGCGTCGAGTCGGGCACCGTCATCGACTTCACGCTCTGCGCGCTCGTCCTCGGCATCATCGGCGCGCGGGCGTTCCACGTGCTCACCCACCCGGGCGACTACTTCTACGAGGGCGCGAACCTCTGGCGGGTGCTCTACGTCTGGGAGGGCGGCATCGCCATCTTCGGCGCCCTCATCGGCGGCGCCGTGGGCGTGTGGCTCGGCTCCAAGTGGACCGGTGTCCGCTTCTGGACGTTCGCCGACGCCCTGGCGCCGGGGCTCCTGCTCGCCCAGGCCGCCGGCCGCATGGGCAACTACTTCAACCAGGAGCTGTTCGGCACGCCGACCACGCTGCCCTGGGGCCTCGAGGTCGACCCGACCAACGCCGCCTTCCCGGCCGGGCTCCCCGCGGGCACGCTCTTCCACCCCACGTTCCTCTACGAGATCGTGTGGAACGTCGCGGGTGCGCTCGTCATCATGGCGCTGGGCCGCGCGGTCCGCCTGCAGTGGGGCCGCGGCCTGGCCGTGTACCTCATGTGGTACGGCCTCGGGCGCATGGTCTTCGAGTCGATCCGCATCGACCCGAGCGAGATCTTCTTCGGCATCCGCACCAACGTCTGGGCGGCCTTCCTCGCGGTCGCGCTCGGCCTTGTCCTCTTCATCGTGCAGACCCGGCGCCATGTCGGCAGCGAACCCAGCCCGTACCTGCCGGGCCGCACCCCGGATGACGTAAGCGCGCGCGCCAAGGCGGGTCGCGACGGCGAGGTAGCATCGGTGTACACGGATTCGGATTTCGCCGACGTCGACGACGATCGGGCATCCACCGGTTCGGACTCCCACGCTCTCCCCGCCACAAGCGGACGCGGCGCCTAGTCCCCAGCGCGGGCACCCCCGCGGTCACCGCCTCCTCCCGCGAGGCGGTCCCCACCACAGGGCCAGCGACGTCCCTCCGCAGTGCATCTAGGACGGTTCCCATGGCGTTCTCCTCCACCTCCCCTCCCGGCGGCTCGTTCCCCGCGACGCAGGGCCTCTATGACCCGGCGTTCGAGAAGGACGCGTGCGGCCTGGCCATGGTGGCCACCCTGCGGGGCACCCCGGGCCACGACATCATCGTCAACGCGCTCGACGCGCTGCGGAACCTCGAGCACCGCGGGGCCATCGGCTCCGACGCGGGCACCGGCGACGGCGCCGGCATCATGACCCAGATCCCGGACGAATTCCTCCGCGGCGTGGTCGGCTTCGACCTGCCGCCCATGGGGGAGTACGCGGTCGGCATGGCGTTCCTGCCGACGGACGACGCCGAGCGCGAGGAGCTGGAGGCCGGCATCGAGCGCATCGCGGGCGACGAGCGGCTGCACGTGCTCGGGTGGCGCGAGGTGCCCGTCGACCCGTCGCACCTCGGCAACCTGGCGCGGAAGGCCATGCCCGCCTTCCGTCAGCTCTTCCTCACCTCCGACTCCGCGCAGCCCTCCGACCGCCCGTCGGGGCTCGCGCTCGACCGACTCGCCTTCCGCCTGCGCAAGCGCGCGGAGCGGGAGCTCGGCGCCTACTTCATCTCGCTGTCCTCGCGGACCCTCGTCTACAAGGGCATGGTCACGACGCTCCAGCTCGAGCCGTTCTACCCCGACCTCTCCGACGAGCGCTTCGCGTCGAAGCTCGCCATCGTGCACTCGCGGTACTCCACCAACACGTTCCCGTCGTGGCCCCTCGCGCAGCCGCTGCGCATGATGGCGCACAACGGCGAGATCAACACGGTCGCGGGCAACCGCAACTGGATGCGCGCCCGCCAGTCGCAGCTCGAGTCGGAGCTTCTCGGCGACCTCGCGCCGCTGATGCCCATCGTCACGCCGGGCGCGAGCGACTCCGCGTCCTTCGACGAGGTGCTCGAGCTCCTCAGCCTCAGCGGCCGCAGCCTGCCGCACGCGATGATGATGATGGTCCCCGAGGCGTGGGAGAAGCAGACCGACATCGACCCCGTCCGCCGCGACTTCTACGAGTACCACTCCATGGTCATGGAGCCGTGGGACGGCCCGGCCGCGCTCACCTTCACCGACGGCACGCTCGTCGGCGCGACCCTCGACCGCAACGGCCTGCGCCCGGGCCGCTACCTCGTCACGCACGACGGCCTCGTGGTGCTCGGCAGCGAGATCGGCGTGCTCGAGATCGACCCGGCCCGCATCATGCGGAAGGGCCGGCTCCGCCCCGGCAAGATGTTCCTCGTCGACACCGAGGCCGGCCGCATCATCGAGGACGACGAGATCAAGTCCCAGCTCGCCGCCAGCGCCCCGTGGGGCGAGTGGCTCGAGAACCGCATCCACCTCGCCGACCTCCCCGAGCGCGAGCACGTCGTGCACACGCCCGCGTCCGTCGTCCGGCGCCAGCGCACCTTCGGCTACACGGAGGAGGAGGTGCGGATGCTGGTCATGCCCATGGCGAAGGTGGGCGCCGAGCCCCTCGGCGCCATGGGATCGGACACGCCTATCGCCGTGCTCTCGCAGCGCCCGCGCCTGCTGTTCGACTACTTCACGCAGCAGTTCGCGCAGGTCACCAACCCGCCGCTCGACTCCATCCGCGAGGAGGTCGTCACCAGCCTCCGCCTCGGACTCGGGCCGCAGCGCAACCTCCTCGACGCCGGCCCCGAGCACACGAAGCAGGTCGTGCTCGACTTCCCGGTCATCGACAACGACGAGCTGGCTAAGGTCATCCACATCGACCACCGCCCGGGCAGCCGCACCACCACCATCGTGAGCGGCCTCTACCGCGTGGACGACGGCCCGCTCGCCATGCAGAAGCGCATTGACGCGATGTGCGACGAGGTCGACCGCGCCATCGCGCACGGCGCACAGTTCGTCGTCCTCTCGGACCGCGACTCGAACCGCGACCTCGCGCCGATCCCGTCGCTCCTCATGATCGCGGCCGTGCACCACCACCTCATCCGCAAACAGACCCGCATGAAGGTCGGCATCGTGGTCGAGGCCGGCGACGTGCGCGAGGTGCACCACATCGCGCTGCTCATCGGCTACGGCGCCTCGGCGATCAACCCGTACCTGGCGATGGAGTCGTGCGAGGACCTCGTCCGCAGCGGCATGCTCACGGGCGTGACGCCGGAGAAGGCGACGCGGAACCTGATCAAGGGGCTCGGCAAGGGCGTGCTCAAGATCATGTCCAAGATGGGCATCTCGACGGTGTCCTCGTACGCCGGCGCCCAGTGCTTCGAGGCGGTCGGCCTCTCGCAGGGGCTCGTGGACCAGTACTTCTCGGGCACCACGACGCGCCTCGGCGGCGTCGGCATCGACGTCATCGCGGCCGAGAACGCGGCGCGCCACCGCAGCGCCTACCCGCAGGACGGCGCTGTGCTGTCGCACGAGCGCCTGCAGACGGGCGGCGAGTACCAGTGGCGTCGCGACGGGTCCCCGCACCTGTTCAACCCGGACACGATCTTCCGGCTGCAGCACGCCACGCGCACGCGGCGGTACGACATCTTCCGCGAGTACACGTCGATGGTCGACGCGCAGTCGAAGGACCTCATGACGCTCCGCGGCATGTTCCGCCTGAAGACCGGCACCCGCCCGCCCGTCCCGCTCGACGAGGTGGAGCCCATCTCCGACATCGTGAAGCGCTTCTCCACGGGCGCGATGAGCTACGGGTCCATCTCCGAGGAGGCGCACGAGACGCTCGCCATCGCGATGAACCGCCTGGGAGCGAAGTCGAACACCGGTGAGGGCGGCGAGAACGTCGAGCGCCTGCTCGACCCCGAGCGACGCAGCTCCATCAAGCAGGTCGCGTCCGGCCGCTTCGGCGTCACGAGCATGTACCTCACGCACGCCGACGACATCCAGATCAAGCTCGCGCAGGGCGCCAAGCCCGGCGAGGGCGGCCAGCTGCCGCCCGGCAAGGTGTACCCGTGGGTCGCGCGCACGCGGCACGCGACCGCCGGCGTCGGCCTCATCTCGCCGCCGCCGCACCACGACATCTACTCGATCGAGGACCTCAAGCAGCTGATCTTCGACCTCAAGCGCGCGAACCCCTCCGCCCGGATCCACACCAAGCTCGTCAGCCAGTCGGGCATCGGCGCGGTCGCAGCCGGCGTCGCCAAGGCGCTGAGCGACGTGATCCTCGTCTCGGGTCACGACGGCGGCACGGGCGCGAGCCCGGTCAACTCGCTCAAGCACGCGGGCACCCCGTGGGAGCTGGGGCTCGCCGAGACGCAGCAGACCCTCCGCCTCAACGGCATGCGCGACCGCGTGGTCGTGCAGGTCGACGGGCAGATGAAGTCCGGCCGCGACGTCATCGTCGGCGCGCTGCTCGGCGCCGAGGAGTTCGGGTTCGCCACGGCCCCGCTCGTCGTCTCGGGCTGCATCATGATGCGCGTCTGCCACCTCGACACCTGCCCCGTCGGCGTCGCCACGCAGAACCCGGAGCTGCGCAAGCGCTTCCCGGGCAAGGCCGACCACGTCGTCAACTTCTTCGAGTTCATCGCGCAGGAGGTGCGGGAGCACCTGGCCGCCCTCGGCTACCGCGCGCTCGACGAGATCGTGGGCCGCAACGACCTGCTCGGAGTCGAGGACGCGGTCGACCACTGGAAGGCGTCCGGCCTCGACCTGACGCCGATCCTGGCCGGCCCGACCTTCGCGGACGACGAGCCGATGAAGCACAGCCGGTCGCAGGACCACGAGCTCGACGACCACTTCGACAACGAGCTCATCCGCTTGAGCCGCGACGTGCTCGACCACGGCGGCCGGGTCGAGATCGACCTGCCCGTGCGCAACACGGCGCGCGCGGTCGGCACGATGCTCGGCCACCTCGTCACCAAGGGGCACGGGGAGGACGGGCTGCCGACGGGATCCATCGACGTCACGCTGCGCGGCTCCGCCGGCCAGTCGTTCGGCGCGTTCATGCCGTCGGGCATCACGCTGCGCCTCGTCGGCGACAGCAACGACTACCTCGGCAAGGGCCTCTCGGGCGGCGACATCGTCGTGCGGCCCGACGAGAGGGCCGGCTTCCCCGCGGAGGAGAACGTCATCGCGGGCAACGTCATCGGCTACGGCGCGACGCAGGGCACGATGTTCATCCGCGGCATGGTGGGGGAGCGGTTCCTCGTCCGCAACTCGGGCGCGACCGCGGTCGTCGAGGCCGTGGGAGACCACGCGCTCGAGTACATGACCGGCGGGCTCGCCCTCGTCCTCGGCGGCACCGGCCGGAATATCGGCGCGGGCATGTCCGGCGGCACGGCGTACGTGATCGACCTCGACCGCGACCGCATCAACACTGACGCGCTCGCGTCGGGCGAGCTCGAGCTGCACCCGCTCGGGAGCGCCGACGCCGAGATCGTGCTCGACCTCCTCCGCCGGCACCTCGCCGAGACCGGATCCACCGTGGCCGAGCGCCTGCTCGCCGAGCCGGAGACCTCCATGGAACGCTTCACCAAGATCCTGCCGCGGGACTACGCGGCCGTCCTCGCCACCCGCCAGACCGCGGTGGACGAGGGCCTCGACCCCGACGGCGACGTCGCCTGGAACCGCATCCTGGAGGTGACCGGTGGCTGACCCCAAGGGCTTCCTCAAGGTGACGGAGCGCGAGCTCCCCAAGCGCCGACCCGTCTCGGTGCGGCTCATGGACTGGAAGGAGGTCTACGAGCAGCAGGAGCGCGGCGAGCTCGTGCGCCAGGCCGGCCGGTGCATGGACTGCGGCATCCCGTTCTGCCACCAGGGCTGCCCGCTCGGCAACCTCATCCCGGAGTGGAACGACCTCACGTGGCGCGGCGAGGGCCGTCAGGCCATCGAGCGACTGCACGCCACGAACAACTTCCCCGAGTTCACAGGCCGGCTGTGCCCGGCGCCGTGCGAGAGCTCGTGCGTGCTCGGGATCAACCAGCCGCCCGTGACGATCAAGCAGGTTGAGGTGTCGATCATCGACGACGCCTTCCAGAAGGGCTGGGTCGAGCCGCACCCGCCCGAGCGCCTCACGGGCAAGACCGTGGCGGTCGTCGGATCCGGCCCCGCCGGCCTCGCTGCCGCCCAGCAGCTCACGCGCGCCGGCCACACGGTCGCCGTCTTCGAGCGCGACGACCGCATCGGCGGCCTGCTCCGCTACGGGATCCCGGACTTCAAGATGGAGAAGCGCCACCTGGAGGCCCGCCTCGCGCAGATGACCGCCGAGGGCACCCGCTTCCGCGCGGGCGTCGACATCGGCAAGGACATCACCTGGTCCGACCTGCGCCTCCGCTACGACGCGGTCGTGGTCTGCACGGGTGCGCTCGTGCCCCGCGACCTCGACATCCCGGGCCGCGACGTCGACGGCGTGCACTTCGCCATGGACTACCTGCGCCAGTCGAACCACGCGACCGCGGGCGACCAGGTGCCCGAGCAGATCCATGCGGAGGGCAAGCACGTCGTCGTCCTCGGCGGCGGTGACACGGGTGCGGACTGCATCGGCACCGCCCACCGGCAGAAGGCCGCCTCGGTCACCAACCTCGCCATCGGCCAGCAGCCGCCGACGGAGCGTCGCCCCGACCAGCCGTGGCCCACGTACCCGACCCTCTTCGAGGTGTCGAGCGCGCACGAGGAGGGCGGCGAGCGCCACTACCTCGCCACCACGGTCGAGTTCCTGAAGGACGACGACGGGCACGTCCGCGCCGTCCGGGTCGCCGAGACCGAGTTCCGCGACGGCCGCCGCGTGCCGAAGTCGGGCACCGAGCGCGAGATCCCCGCCGACCTCGTGCTCCTCGCGCTCGGCTTCACCGGCCCCGAGAAGGCGGCCCTCGAGACCCAGCTGGAGGTCCCGTTCGACGAGCGCGGCAACGTGGCGCGCGGCGAGGACTACCAGACCGACCAGGCCGGCGTCTTCGTGGCGGGCGACGCGGGTCGCGGCCAGTCGCTCATCGTGTGGGCCATCGCCGAGGGACGTTCAGCGGCCTCCGCCGTCGACCGGTACCTTGAGGGGGACACGGAGCTCCCGTTCCCGGTCCGTCCCACGGACCGCGCTCTCTCCATCTGACCCGGTCGTCGCGCCCCGAGCGCGCGGCCGCGACCACTCACCCGAACCGCGTCCGTGTGCGACGCAGAAACGCGAGACAGACAGAGCATGACCAGACGAGCGAAGATCGTCGCGACCCTCGGGCCCGCGACCAGCTCCTATGAGAGCATCCGCGCCATCATCGACGCCGGCGTGGACGTGGCCCGGATGAACCTCAGCCACGGCACCTACGACGTCCACGAGGGCATCTACTCCACCATCCGGAAGGCCGCAGACGACGCGGGCCGCGCGGTCGCGGTCCTGGTCGACCTGCAGGGCCCGAAGATCCGCCTCGGCAAGTTCTCCGACGGCCCGCACGACCTGGCCTTCGGCGACACCTTCGTCATCACCGTCGAGGACATCCTCGGCACGAAGGACATCTGCTCCACCACCTACAAGGGCCTCCCCGGCGACGTGAAGCCGGGCGACCCGCTGCTCATCGACGACGGCAAGGTCACGCTCCGCGTGGTCTCCACCGACGGCACCCGCGTCACGACCACGGTCGAGGTGGCCGGCACGGTCAGCAACAACAAGGGCATCAACCTCCCGGGCGTCGCGGTCAACGTGCCCGCACTGTCCGGCAAGGACGAGGCGGATCTCCGCTGGGGCCTCCGTCTCGGCGCCGACCTCATCGCGCTGAGCTTCGTCCGCGACGCGTCGGACATCGTCCGCGTGCACGAGATCATGGACGAGGAGGGCCGTCGCGTCCCCGTCGTCGCCAAGGTCGAGAAGCCGCAGGCCGTGGACGCGCTCGAGGAGATCGTGGACGCGTTCGACGCGATCATGGTCGCCCGCGGCGACCTGGGCGTCGAGCTGCCGCTCGAGGCAGTGCCGATCGTGCAGAAGCGCGCGGTCGAGCTCGCCCGCCGCAAGGCCAAGCCCGTCATCGTCGCGACGCAGATGCTCGAGTCCATGATCACGAGCCCGCGGCCCACGCGCGCCGAGGCGTCCGACTGCGCCAACGCGGTGCTCGACGGCGCCGACGCCCTCATGCTGAGCGGCGAGACGAGCGTGGGCGAGTTCCCCGTCGTCACGGTCAAGACCATGGCGCGCATCATCGAGTCCACCGAGGAGCACGGGCTGGAGCGCATCCCGAAGCTCGGCACGCGCCCGTTCACCCAGGGGGGCGCCATCACGCTGGCCGCCGCCGAGGTCGCCGAGTTCGTCGATGCGAAGGCGCTCTGCGTCTTCACCGAGTCGGGCGACTCGGTGCGCCGGATGACGCGCCTGCGCAACGGCATCCCGATCCTCGCCTTCACGCCGAACGAGGGCATCCGCCGTCGCCTCGCGCTCTCGTGGGGCGTGCAGACGTACCTCGTGGAGCCGGTCACGCACACCGACCAGATGTTCCATCAGGTGGATGACGTGCTCCTCGCGGAGGGCCTCGCGGAGGGCCTCGCCGAGGTCGGCCAGAAGGTCGTCGTCATCGCCGGATCCCCTCCCGGGATCGCGGGCTCCACCAACGAGCTGCGCGTCCACGTCGTCGGCGACGCCGTGAACGAGGCGGCTCCCGCGTACGAGAAGTAGCGCGACGTCCGCGGGGGCTCCGGCCCCCGCGTGACACGATAGAGGGCGGGCGACCACGTGGTCGCCCGCCCTCTCCCGCGTCACGTTCGGGATGCTGTGCCGGATGTGGGACTCGAACCCACACGCCCTCACGGACAGAGCATTTTGAGTGCTCCGCGTCTGCCATTCCGCCAATCCGGCATGCGCCGCAGCGACGCCCCGACGGCGGCGATCCGCCCGTCCGGCGCGCACCGGCCCGCCCGACGATACCGTAGGCTCCTATCCGTGAGTGACCAGGAAGCAACCCCCGCAGCCCCCCGTCGTGTCGTCGTCGCCGAGGACGAGTCGCTCATCCGCCTCGATATCGTGGAGACCCTCCGCGACAACGGATTCGAGGTCGTCGGCGAGGCGGGCGACGGCGAGACCGCCGTGGCGCTGGCCACCGAGCTGCGTCCCGACCTCGTCATCATGGACGTCAAGATGCCCCAGCTCGACGGCATCTCCGCGGCCGAGCGCCTGAACCGCAACCACATCGCCCCCGTCGTCCTCCTCACGGCCTTCAGCCAGAAGGAGCTCGTCGAGCGCGCGGGCGAGGCCGGCGCGCTGGCGTACGTCGTCAAGCCGTTCACGCCGAACGACCTCCTCCCCGCCATCGAGATCGCGCTGGCCCGCTACGCGCAGATCATCACCCTCGAGGCCGAGGTGTCCGACCTCGTCGAGCGCTTCGAGACCCGCAAGCTCGTCGACCGGGCCAAGGGCCTGCTCAACGAGAAGATGGGGCTCACCGAGCCGGAGGCGTTCCGCTGGATCCAGAAGGCGTCGATGGACCGCCGCCTCACCATGCACGACGTGGCGCAGGCCATCATCGAGCAGCTGAGCGCCAAGAAGGCCTAGGTGTACTCGGCCGTGACGTTGGTGACACTTCGGGGCGTGTGAAGAGGCCTCCTGGCTTGATGGAGCTGTTCAGTTCAACCATCGCCAGGAGGCCTCGATGTCCCACGGTAATGC